>NZ_JAFMZG010000004.1:0-25908 GCF_049132125.1 Pseudomonas sp. NFX5 | reverse complement strand
CCCGTCAAACACGCTGGCCGAACGCAGGCTGGAATCCGTGGGTAACCCGGCAGGACGCCGGGTTAGCCGTCCTGGGCCAAGGATGGCCCATGACGGCGGCCCACGGATTCAAGCCGGAGTGAGGGCACACCGAGCCTAGGCGAGGTGCCGAGTGTTGGGGCAAGAGCCCTTTTGGTTACTTTTGGGGCTCTTTTCCAAAAGTGACCCGCCGTAAGGGCGGAACCCTAAGCCGCCGTTACCGCAGCAACGGATATGTACTCAATCAAATCCAACGACATGGTCGGCCCGAAGGCCGCCACGGGAGCAAGTCGAATCGTCGCACCGCCCCTCCCACATTTTGACTGCAGTGTGCCTGTCAAACATCAAACAGTTGGAGCCCATCCCATGGCCTTTACCCTTGAATTGGAAGAATGGGTCGGCAGTGCCTGGCACCGCTTTATCACCCGCCGCGCCAGCGTCGATTTTCCGCACGCGCGGGTCGAGCTGGTCGACCGCCAGCGCAGCCTCGCCGTATTGTTTCGCGCCCTGGGCGGTGCCAGCGGGATCGCCCTCGAAGCCGCCAGCGAACGCGACCTGCTGCTGCGCCGCAACCTGTTGATGCGCATCGCCGGCACCTGCAAGCATGCACCCCTGGCCTCCTGCGATGGCAACCGTCTACGCCTGCCGTCGAGCCTGGCGGTGTACCCCACCGTCGCCTTGAACCGGGAGCTGTACCGCTGGCTGGCGCTGCTGGCCGCCCATGCAGGCCCCATGACCCATTGGGCCCGGGACAACCAGCGCTGGACCTGGCTGCTGCTGCAACGCTACCCGGCGCTGCTGCCCAGCTACCAGCGCCTGGTGGACGCCCATATTACGCTGCGCCCCGACCCGGCCAGCCTGAGCCCCGCTGAAGCCGCCCTGGAAAAAGCCCTGCGCAAGGCCCTGCGCGAGCCCGGCAGCGTGCGCCATCTGCCCCGCAGCGAACGCGCCGCCTGGCCGTTGCCCTTATGGCTGTACCCGCCGTTGCACCTGAACACGCCCCAGGCCCTCGATCTTGAAGACGACGGCGACGACCTCGCCACCCCGTCCGACGAGCAGCAGGGCGCCCCCAAGCGTGCCAGCCGTGTGGATGATCACAGCCGTGATGGCGGCCTGCTGGTGGTGCGCCTGGAAAACCTGTTCAGCTGGACCGAGCACATCGACCTCGATCGCTGGGCCGACGACAGTGAGGACCCGGACGCCGCCCGCGTCGCCGAAGACCTCGACCAGTTGAGCCTGTCGCGCCAGCGCGTGCGCAAGAGTGGCGGCTTGAAGCTGCACCTCGACCTGCCGCCCGCCGATGTGGATGACATCCCCCTCGGCGAGGGCATCAAGCTGCCCGAGTGGGACTACCGCCAACAATGCCTTCGACCCGGTTTCGTCAATCTGCAGCTGATGCAGCCACGTGCCGATGCACCGCAACCGTTACCGGCCCGATTACTCGGCCCGGCCCAGCGCCTGCGCCGTCAATTCCAGCAACTGCGCACCGACCGCCAATGGCTGCGCCGGCAACCCCAGGGCGCGGAGCTGGACCTGCAAGCCTGGGTGGATTTCTACGCGCAACGCCAACACGGCGCCTGCACCGAACGCGGCTTGTACCAGGAGCAACGTCACACCCGACGCGACCTGGCATGCCTGCTGCTGGCGGACCTGTCGATGTCCACCGACGCGCATTTGAACGACGAGCAAAAGGTCATCGACGTGATCCGCGACAGCCTGTTGCTGTTCGGCGAAAGCCTGGACGGGCTGGGGGATGCGTTTGCACTGTATGGCTTCTCGTCCCTGCGCCGCCATCAGGTGCGCCTGCACCAGCTCAAGACCTTCGAGCAAGTCTATGACGACCGCACGCGTGGCTGTATCCAGGCCCTCAAACCGGGGTACTACACGCGCATGGGCGCCGCGATTCGCCAGGCCACCCAGTTGATGGGCGCGTGCAAACAGCGGCGCAAGTTGTTGTTGCTACTGACCGATGGCAAGCCCAATGACCTGGATCTGTATGAGGGCCGCTACGGGGTCGAAGACACCCGCCAGGCAGTGGTCGAGGCGCGGCGCCAGGGCCTGATTCCGTTCTGCATCACCATCGACAGACAGGCCGGGGACTATTTGCCCTATATGTTCGGTGCCCATGGCTACACCCTGATCCGCCAGCCGGAGCAGTTGCCGCTGCGGTTGCCCCAGCTGTACCGGCAACTGACCGAGGGTCAGTAGAAGTCGCGGGGCAACCAGAAGAACATCGCGATGCAAAACAGCGCCAGGCCCAGGCAGAACCACTGGAAACGCCGTAGCCGCCGCGCTTGCAGGCTGGCATCCGCGGCGGGCAGGGACGTTCCGCAGCCGGCGCATGCCTCGCGCACGTCGGCATTGCGCTGCTGGCAATACAGGCAGGTTTTCACTCGAATTGCTCCAGGCGCAGCCGGTCCAGAATGGCGATCTGACGTCCGTCCTGGGTGATGATCTTTTCGTCGATCAGGCGCCGGATAATCCGCGAAAAGGTCTCCGGCTGGATCGACAGATGCCCGGCAATCAACTGCTTGGCCATGGGCAGTTCGAAGGTGGCGTCGGTGCTGTGCAGGCGCATCAGTTGGGTCAGCAGGTAGCGCACCACGCGGTGGGTGGCGTTTTTCAGCGACAGGGTCTCGATCTCGTTGACCCGCTGGTGCAGGCGCACGCACAACGTGCCGAGCAGGGCGAAGGTCAGGCGGCTGTTGCTGTGCAGCAGGCGCATGTAGGTGGCGTTGGACAAACGGTACAACTGGGTGGGGCACACCGCTTCGGCGCAGGCCACGTAGTTGGGGGTGTCCATCAGCATCATGGCCTCGGCGAAGGTCTGGCGCTCGCCGATTACTTCGAAGACTTTCTCCTGGCCATCGGGGGTCAAACGGTAGACCTTCACCGCACCGGCGATCACAAAGTAAAACGCCTCGGCCGATTCGCCCTGGCGGAACAGCGGCTCGCCTTTGTCGATGCTCAGCAACTGGCTGTTGCCCATCAGCTCGTCGAGTTCTTCGTCGTTCAGCGGTTCGAACAGGTGATGGCTGCGCAGGATCTGGTGGTGCACGCGATGCAGCACCATGCCCGGTTCCTTGAACAGCAGCGGGGCGTTCACACCAGCACCAGCGAGAGCCCGCTGGCGGCGGCCAGCATGGAGCCGAGGATCACAAACCAGGCGAGGGGGACATAGGCGTTTTTCATCATGGCTCCGGGGTGCGGTGTGGATATAGGCGCGAGGGTAATCCCTTGGCCCCGATAGCGACTTGATCTACGACAAGGGCAATACGCAGGTATCGGCGCAAGATTGCCGCAGTCCTGAAGGGAGACCGTGTCATGCAAGTGCTCGATCGGCGCAAGGCCATGTCGATTACCCCGTTGTTTCGCCTGGCCTTCCGGCCATTCTTTCTCGGCGCCTGTGTATTGGCAGCGCTGGCAATCCCCCTGTGGCTGCTGGCCCTGGGCGGGCACCTCGGCACCTGGCAACCCGCTGGCGGCTGGCTGGCCTGGCATCGCCATGAGCTGCTGTTCGGCTTTGGCGTGGCGATCATCGCCGGGTTCCTGCTCACGGCAGTGCAGACCTGGACCGGCCGCCCAGGCATCAGCGGCAATGCCCTGGCGCTGCTTGCCGGCGTGTGGCTGGCGGCGCGCCTGGGCTGGTTGTTCAACCTGCACTGGCCGCTGCTGGCGGTGCTGGAACTGACCTTTCCCTTGGCCGTCGCCGCGGTGATGGGCTGGACCCTCTGGCAGGTAAGACAGAAGCGTAATTACCCGATTGTGCTGGTGCTGGCGCTGCTGACCGTGGCCGATGCGCTGTCGCTGTATGGCTTGCTGCGCAATGACCCCGGCCTGCAGCGCCAGGCGGTGCTCACCGGCCTGTGGCTGGTGGCGGCGATGATGGGCCTGATCGGCGGACGGGTGATTCCGTTTTTCACCCAGCGCGGTTTGGGCCGGGTCGAAGCGGTCAAACCCTGGGTGTGGCTGGACCTTATATTGCTTGGCGGCTCGCTGCTGATCGCCGTGCTGTATGCCGCAGGGCCCGCGTTGGGCGCCAACCTGTGGATCGGCCTGCTGTTCGCCGCCCTCGGGCTGGGGCACCTGGTGCGCCTGGTCCGCTGGCATGATCGTGGCCTGTGGCGCGTGCCGTTGCTGTGGTCATTGCACCTGGCGTATGCCTGGCTGGCCGTGGCCTGCCTGGGCATGGCGCTGTGGCACTGCGGCGCGCCGCTCAATCCCAGCCTGGCCGTGCATGCATTGACCATCGGCGCCATGGCCGGGCTGATCCTGGCCATGATCGCCCGCGTCAGCCTGGGCCACACCGGCCGCCCGTTGCAGCCGCCCGCAGGGATGACCCTGGCCTTTGGGCTGCTGAACCTGGCGTGTGTGTGCCGGGTGGTGCTGGTCCTGCTGTTGCCGATGGCCGCGTTGTGGCTGGCGGGGGTGTGCTGGACCCTCGGGCTCGGCCTGTACCTGTGGCGGTATGGCCCGATGCTGTGGCAGGCACGGGTCGATGGGCATCCGGGCTAGGAGGACGTCATGCTCTATTCCACCTTGTTGATCGTGCATCTGCTGGCGGCGATTGCGTTTATCGGCACGCTGTTTTTCGAAGTGGTGATCTGGCACAGCGCCCGCGAGGAGCTGGCCTGGTCGGCGCAGTTCACCTCCGACCATGCCATTGCACGGCGTTCGCGCCAGGTACTGCACGGCGTGGTGGTGTTGCTGTACGGCGCGGGCATCGGCCTGGCCTGGCACTATCGCGGGCTGTTGGCGGTGCCCTGGGCCAGCCACTTCGCCGCGCTGCTGAGCCTGAAAATCCTGCTGGCCCTGAGCATCATCGGTCATTACCTGTGGCTGGCGTACCTGCTGAGTCACCAGCGCTTGAGCCCCCGGCGTGCGACGTGGATTCGTCGCAGCATCCTGGGGCATATGGTCGTGATCGTGATCGTGGCCAAGCTGATGTTGCGTTGATCAGGCAGGCGGACTGAGCGCCCTGGTAAACAACACGTCGTTCTCCAGGCGGATGTGGTCGCGCGGGTGTTGCTGCGGTAATGGAGTGAGATCCAGAGCAGACTAGTATCTACCTGACTGTATGGAGATCAAATGTGGGAGGGGCGGTGCGACGATTCGACTTGCCCCCGATGGCGGCCTGACAGCCGACCAGGATGTTGGATCAGGCCGAGTACATATCCGTTGCTACGGTAACGGCCACCTATGGTTCCGCTCTTACAGCGGCTCACTTTTGGAGGGACCCAAAAGTAAGCAAAAGGTCCTCGCCCCAACACTCGGCACCTCGCCTAGGCTCGGTGTGCCCTCACTCCGGCTTGAATCCGTGGGCCGCCGTCATGGGCCATCCCTGGCCCAGGACGGCTAACCCGGCGTCCTGCCGGGTTACCCACGGATTCAAGCCTGCGTTCGGCCAGCGTGTTTGACGGGGCGCCTGAGATCAAGATCAAAAGCAGAGCCAGAGCAACAGCCAGAGCAACAGCCAGAGCAACAGCAACAGCAACAGCAACGCGATCCGTTGTGTAGCCCCCCACACCTCAAGCAATCACATGCGGCGTCATGCCACGGGCGAATGTTGATCGCGGTCAAGGGATAACTTCGTGGTAGTTCCCACACTGTGGCGAACTTTCTGGAGGACTGCGCCATGCCCCTGTCTCTTGCGCAATTGCGCCGCAACTACACCCTTTATGGCCTGCGTGATGACTTGGTGCAGGACGATCCCTTGGTGCTGTTCGGCCAGTGGCTGGATCAGGCGCGTAAAACCGAGGTGCCGCCGGCGGAGGCCAATAGCATGGCCTTGGCTACGGTCGATCATGATGGGCATGCCCACTGTCGCATCCTGCTGCTCAAGGGTTTCAGTGCCGAGGGCTTTTTCTTTTTCGGCCACTACCAGAGTGCCAAGGGCCAGGAGTTGGCGAGCAATCCCCATGCGGCCATGACGTTTTTCTGGCCGGGGCTGGAGCGTCAGGTGCGTATCGAAGGCCCGGCGGTTCGAGCGGATGCGCAGCTGTCGGACGATTATTTCGATGCGCGACCGGCCGCCAGCCAGTTGGGCGCCTGGGCGTCGCCGCAAAGCCAGCCCCTTGGCCATCGCAGCGAGTTGGAAAGCCGCCTGCGTGACGTCACCGAGCGTTTCGCCGGGCAGCAACCACCACGGCCCGAGCATTGGGGCGGTTACCGCCTGCAACCGCAGCGCATCGAGTTCTGGCAGGGCCGGCCCGACCGCCTGCATGACCGTCTCGACTACCGCCTGCACGCGGGCATTTGGCAGCGCACGCGCCTGGCCCCCTGAACGAGATACCTCCTTGGAGGAATAGGCCCTGCGCCCGTTGCGGCGCAGGCTGACGGCAACTTTCTTGACGCCTGGAGCCTTGATCATGGCCCATTTGAAACAACGCACGTTCGTGCCCCTGAACATCGCCGTGCTGACCATCAGTGACACCCGTACCCTCGACACCGACACCTCCGGCCAGACCCTGGTGGACCGCCTCGAAAGTGCCGGGCATGTGCTTATCGACCGTGGCCTGGTGATCGACGACATCTACCAGATTCGTGCGCAGGTGTCCCTGTGGATCGCCGACCCCGAGGTGCAAGTGGTGCTGATGACTGGCGGTACCGGTTTCACCGCCCGCGACAACACGCCCCAGGCGGTGCTGCCGTTGCTGGACAAACATGTCGAAGGCTTCGGTGAGCTGTTCCGCCAGGTGTCCCTGGCCGAAATCGGCACTTCCACCTTGCAGTCCCGCGCCCTGGCCGGCATCAGCAACGGCGTGCTGGTGTGCTGCATGCCGGGCTCGCCGGGCGCATGCCGCACCGGCTGGGACAGGATCCTGGCGGAACAGTTGGACAGCCGCACCGGCCCGTGCAACTTCGTGCCGCACCTCAAGCCTCAGCCTGAGCAAATCCTGCAAGCCTGCGAGTCGCGTTCATGAGTGTCTCGGTGTGTGACAGCGGCCACCTGATGCCGGTGGACGAGGCCATCGCCGCGCTGCTGGCCCAGGCGCCGCCGCCGCCGAGCACCCAGGTGATTGGCCTGGAGCAGGCGCTGGGGCGGGTGGTCGCCGAAGAACTGTTCTCACCCCTGGATTTGCCCGGCTTCGACAACAGCGCCATGGACGGCTACGCCCTGCGCGCCGAGGACGTACCGGCCGAAGGCGGCTACCTGATGCTCGCCGGGCGCATTGCGGCGGGGCAGCACAGCAAGGTGAGGGTGCAGGCCGGGCAGGCCGTGCGCATCTTTACCGGTGCGCCGCTACCGCCCGGCGCCGACACGGTGGTGCCCCAGGAGCGTTGTCGCCTGTACGGCCAGCGCATCTGGTGCCCGCCGGTACGTCTCGGCGAGCATGTGCGCAAGCAGGGTGAAGAGTTGCAGCGTGGGCAGACCCTGATCGCCGTCGGCAAGCGCCTGCGCGCCCAGGACATCGGCTTGCTGGCCTCGGCCGGCATCCCTCGGTTGAAAGTCTATCGCCCGTTGCGGGTGTGCCTGCTCAGCAGCGGCAACGAGCTGCGTGACCCGGGCGAGGCGCTGGTGCCGGGGCAGATCTACAACAGCAACCGCTATGCCCTGGCTGCCTTGTTGCGTGGCTGGGGCGTGGACGTGCACGACTACGGCGTGATGGCCGACGAGTTGGCCGCCAGCCGTGATGCGCTGGCCCTGGCCTCGTCCGAGTGCGACCTGTTGCTGACCTCGGCGGGGGTGTCGGTGGGTGAGGAGGACCATCTCAAGCAGGCCATCGAGGCGCTCGGCCGCGTGGACTTCTGGCGCCTGGCGATCCAGCCCGGCAAACCCCTGGCATTTGGCGACGTGGCGGGCAAGCCGTGGCTGGGCCTGCCCGGTAACCCGTCGGCGGCGTTGATCACCGCGCTGGTGGTGGTGCGTCCGTTCCTGCTGCGCGCCCAAGGAGTGGAGCGGGTGCTGCCGGTGCCGATCCAGGTGCCGGCCGCATTCGAATGGCTCACGCCCAACAAGCGCCGCCAGTACCTGCGTGCACGCCTGAGCCCTGGCGAGGACGGGCAATTGCGCGCCGTGCTGCACCCCCAGCAAAGCTCGGCGATGCTCACCGCCGCCTGTTGGGCCGATGGCCTGGTGATCGTCGAGCGTGAGCACCAGGTGCTCAAGGATGAACCGGTGCCGTTTGTGTCTTTCGCTGAATTTCTCTGAGGAGCCCCCATGCAACTGGTCTGCCCGGCAGGCAACCTGCCTGCGCTTAAAGCCGCGGTGCGCCAAGGCGCCGATGCGGTGTATGTCGGTTTTCGCGATGACACCAATGCCCGGCACTTTGCCGGGTTGAACATGGACGACAAACAGTTCGACGGTGCCGTCGCCTTTATTCGCCAGCACCAGCGCAAGCTGTACGTGGCGGTCAATACCTACCCGCAACCGAAGATCTGGGCGCGTTGGCAACGCGCCGTCGACCGCGCGGCGGACCACGGCGTGGACGCCCTGATCGCCGCCGACCCCGGCGTGCTCGACTACGCCAGCCGCCAGCATCCGCACATGGCCTTGCACCTCTCGGTACAGGGCTCGGCCACCCACGCGGCGGCGCTGAAGTTCTATGCCGAGCGCTACGGCATTCGCCGCGCGGTATTGCCCCGTGTGCTGTCCCTGGCCCAGGTCAAACAGGTGGCGGCGAGCAGCCCGGTGCCCATCGAAGTGTTCGGTTTCGGCAGCCTGTGCATCATGGCCGAGGGGCGTTGCCACCTGTCTTCCTATATCACCGGCGAGTCGCCGAACCTGTGCGGCGTGTGCTCGCCGGCCAAGGCGGTGCGCTGGAGCGAAGATGCCGAGGGCTTGAGTGCGCGCCTGAGCGAAGTACTGATCGACCGCTATACCGCCGACGAACCCGCCGGTTACCCGACCCTGTGCAAGGGCCGCTTCCTGGTCGGCGGCAAACGCTTCCATGCCCTCGAAGAACCCACCAGCCTCGACACCCTCGACCTGCTGCCGGAGCTCAGCGCCATCGGCGTCAAAGCGGTCAAGATCGAAGGCCGGCAACGCAGCCCGGCGTATGTGGAACAAGTCACCCGGGTCTGGCGCGCCGCGCTCGACGCCCACCGCAGCGCACCGGCCAGCTTTGTGGTCAAGGACCAATGGCGCCAGGTGCTGGCCGGGTTATCCGAAGGCAGCCAGACCACACTCGGCGCCTACCATCGTGCATGGCAGTGAGGAGACACAGATGAAACTCAGCCTGGGACCGGTGCTGTTTTATTGGGATAAGGAACACCTGGGGCGCTTCTACTCGGACATGGCCGGCTTGCCCCTGGACGTGATTTACCTGGGCGAAACCGTGTGCGCCAAGCGCCGCGCGTTTTCCCTGGACCGTTGGTTGGGGCTGGGCCGGGAGCTGCAAACCTGCAGCTCGGCGCAGATCGTGTTGTCGAGCTTGACCTTGATCGAAGCCGCCTCCGAACTGTCGAGCCTGCGCCGCCTGTGCGACAACGGCGAGTGGCTGGTGGAGGCCAACGACATGGGCGCGGTGCAGATGCTGATCGAGCGAAAATTGCCCTTTGTCGGCGGCCCGGCGCTCAACCTCTACAACGGTCACGCCCTGGTGCAACTGCTTGACGCCGGCATGCAGCGCTGGTTGCCGCCGGTGGAATGCTCCCAGGGCCTGATCGCCGACGTGCTGGAACAGGTGCGCGAATTGGGCCGGCCGTTGCCCGAAGTGGAGATCTTCGCCTACGGCCATTTGCCTCTGGCGTACTCGGCGCGTTGCTTCACCGCCCGCGCGGAAAACCGCCCCAAGGACGATTGCCAGTTCTGCTGCATCAACTACCCCGACGGCATGCCCCTGACCAGCCAGGAAGGGCAGGCGCTGTTCACCTTGAACGGCATCCAGACCATGTCCGCCGACGTTACCAACCTGCTGGCCGATTACCCCGGCCTGGTGTCCAGCGGCGCCGACCTGTTGCGCCTGAGCCCACGGGCCGAGGGCATGGTCGAGGTGGTACGTGCCTACGACCAGGTACGCCAGGGCGCTACGCCGCCGCTGTATGTCGAAGGCTGCAACGGCTACTGGCACGGCCAGGCGGGCATGTTGCGGGTTGAGGAGGTGGGCCTGTGCTGAGTCGTAAACCATGGCTGCTCAAGGGGGCCGACCGGTTGTTGCCATTGATCCGCCGCGTGCCATTTGGCGTACAGCGCCTGGTCTTGCAGCAAGCCCTCAACCGCTGCCTGGCCGAACCCCTGCGCGACGGCGGGTTTGACCTGCTGCGCGGGCGTTGGCTGTGTTTGCGTATTCCTGACCTGGGGTTGTGCTGGTACCTGACCCTGGGGCGGGATGGGTTGCGGATTGCGCAAAAGGCTGAGGCGCAGGTCAGCATCAGTGGTAATTGGCGGGAGTTTCTGTTGCTGGCCAGCCGCCAGGAAGATCCGGATACGCTGTTCTTTCGCCGCCGGTTGGTGATCGAGGGGGATACGGAATTGGGGCTGGGGTTGAAGAATCTGATCGACAGTTTGGACCCGGATGTGTTGCCGCCCTGGTTGTGGCGGAATCTGGAGCGGGCGGGGCGGGCGTCAGCGGTCCACAGCGGGCACTGATCAGCCGGCCTGATAGCCCATCAACTGTTCTTCGCAGAGGATTCGAATGGTGCGCCGCTGCACCTCGATCAACCCGCCTTCCACCAGCCGGTGCAGGATCCTTGAAAAGGTCTCCGGCTGGATCCCCAGCTTCGACGCCACCAGGCGCTTGGGCACTTGCAGCACCACCTCGCCACTCAGTGCATCGCGCTCCTGGAACAGGAAGTTGATCACCCGACGGCTGGCGCTGGCCAGGGTCAGGGTGTCGATGTCCTTGAGGCGCTGATGCAGGTGGATGCTCATGCTGGCCAGGATCGCCAGGCAGATTTTCGGCTGGTCTTCCAGGGCCCGGCGGTAGTGCTGGCCTTCGATGCTGACCAGCACGCTGTCCTTGAGCGCGGTGGCGCTCACCGGATAGGCCTTGGCCTGGGTGAACAGCAGGGCTTCGGCAAAGGTCTGGCCGGGCTGGATGATTTCCACCAGGTGTTCCTGGCCTTCGCCCGTAACCCGATGCAGCTTGATCTGGCCGCTGACCAGCAGGAAGAAACGCTCGGCCGCGTCGCCCTGGTGCATCAACGGCACATGGCCGGGCAGGCGCTTGAGATTGGCCAGGGTGCAGACGTCCTGGAAGGTTTTTTCCGGGAGCTGGCTGAACAGGTGATGGCGACGCAGGGTGAGCACGATGTGGGGATGGGTGAGCATGGTTGGGCCTCCGCAATGGGGTAGCGTAGGGGGCATGGCGCGGGGTTGATATGCCTCTGTGGGGGTACCTCTTGCGGGGTTTGTGTAAACAATGTGGGAGGGGGCTTGCCCCCGATGAGCAAGGGTATCCACACAACTTTTCAGCCCCTGACAAATCTCCCTGTGGTGAGCGGGCTTTTTGTGGTGAGCGGGCTTGTCCCGCGCTGGGCTGCGTAGCAGCCCCAAAACCAGTGTCTACAGAGTGTCTGATACACCGCATTCTTCTGGACTGGGGCTGCTGCGCAGCCCAGCGCGGGACAAGCCCGCTCACCACAACAGCCCTATCTGCCGCGCGTTCAGCCTCAAACAGCCTCACCCCGCCTGCCGCAAATGCTCCATCGCCCAGACCGCCGCCTCGACCCGCGACCGCAATCCCAGCTTATGCAGCAGATTCTTCACATGCACCTTCACCGTGCCCTCGGTAATCCCCAATTTGTGCCCGATCACCTTGTTGCTGTGTCCACTGGCAATCGTCCTCAGCACCTGGCGCTCGCGCTCGGTCAATTCCACTGCCGCATGGGGCTGCGGCGAGCGCAGGGCCTGGGCCAGGACGCGGGTCAGGCCGGGGCTGATGACCAGCGCGCCATGCAACGCATCGCGGATGTACTGGATCAACAACTCCGGCTCCATGTCCTTGAGCAGATAGCCATTGGCATCCAGGCGCAGCGCATCGCGGATGTCGTCCTCGGCGTCGGACACGGTAAACAGCAGCACCTTGCCGGCATAGTTCATGGCCCGCAGGCGGCGCAGGGTTTCCAGGCCGTTCATGTGCGGCATGTTGTTGTCCAGCAGGACCAGGTCCGGTTGCAGCCCGTCGATCTGGTCCAGGGCTTCCTGGCCGTTACCGGCTTCGCCGACCACTTGCAGGTCGTCTTCCAGTTCAAGCATCTGGCGCATGCCGTGGCGCATCATCGGGTGATCGTCGACCAGCAGGATACGGTGGCGGGTGAGGGTGTTCATGAGGCGGTGCCTTGTAGGGAGTGGCCGAGAAATTCCGGTTGGAAACGCAATTGCACGCGGGTGCCTTGGGGCTCGCGGGGGCTGATGTCGAGGTGGCCATGCAGGCTGCGGGCGCGCTCGTCCATGATGGTCAGGCCGTGGTGTTCGCGGGTGTCGACCTCACCGCAGAAGCCCCGGCCGTCGTCCTCGATGCTCAGGCTCACGGTCTCGCCTTCCTGGCGCAGTTGCAGCCAGGCGTTTTGCGCATGGGCATGGCGCAGGCAATTGGACAGGGCCTCGCGGGTGACCTGCAACAAGTGGATCTGTTCGCTGGCCGACAGTTGGAAGGCCAGGGCGTCCACATGCAGGTGCACCTGGAACTCGCCACGCCGCGAGAACTCCTCGGCGGTGTCCTGCAGCTCCTGCACCAGCCCGGCATCGTGGATTTGCAGGCGGAAGGTGGTGAGCAATTCGCGCAGTTGGCGGTAGGCGTTGTTCAGGCCGTCGCGCAGTTCGGCGGTGACGGTGGCCAGGGTTTCCACCGGTTCGCCACGGCGGATCAGGGTTTGCATGCGGCTGACCTGCAGCTTCATGTAGGACAGCGCCTGGGCCAGGGAATCGTGCAGTTCCCGGGCGATGATGGTGCGTTCGTCGAGCAGCAGCAGGCGGTGGTCCTGTTCGCGCTGGCGCTTGAGCGACAGCGAGGTGCCGATCAGGTTGGCCAGGGCCTGGATCAACTGTTTCTCCCAGTCCTGGGGCGCATGGCCGTCGAGGAAGTGCGCCTTGAGTTCGCCCAGTTCCGAGCCCTGGTTGCTGATGCTGAATACCTGGGGGAGCGCCACTTTCTGTTTTTGGCACGTTGCGCAATCACCGATGGCGCAGACGTTGCGGCTATCCCCTCCATTCAGGGAGAGCATCTGCTGGGCCGGCGCCAGGAAGTGCCCTTGCAGGCACAGCGACAGGCGCAGCCCCGGCAGGCGTTTCTGGAAGCGCCGGATCAGTTCATCCAGGCCCTCGGCGTTCGCCAGGCGCGTGGCCAGGCTGCGGCTGCTCTGGTAAAGCAGCTCCAGGGCAGCGTTGGCTTGTTGCAGGTTGAGGGTTTTCTGCCGCACCTGGCTCTCGAGGGTGCGGTGGGATTGTTCAATGGTTTCGGCCATGGTGTTGAAGCTCAGGGCGAGTTGCCCCAACTCGTCTTCGGAGCGGTGATTGACCCGGGTCTTGAAGTCGCCATCACGAAAGCGCCGGGTCGCGTGCACCAGCTCTTCCAGGGGGTTGACCACGCCGTACTGCAATTCATACAGGCCGATCAGCAGGATGATCAGCGTACTGAACAGAGCCAGGCCCTGGATGCTTTGCTGCCAGCCCTGTTTCTGTTCGCTGTGTTGTTGCAGGAGGCTGACGAATTGGTTCAATTGCTCGACGAACCCCGGTGCGCTGGCCTGGAACAGCATCGCGTCGCCACGGGCCAGCGCCGGGCGCAGATCGGTGTCCCAGCGCTGCTGGATCTGTTGGTAGCTCTGCAGCAGGGCACTGCGCGGGCCGTCTTCAAGCACCGCCTTGAGCGATTGGCTGTCGAGGCGCCCTTGCAGGCTGTGGGTGATGGCGTCGATCTCGTCGGCAGGCGCGCCGGCCGCCAGTTTCCAGCTCAGGTGGTAGGTCTCCATGCGCACCGAGCCGGCGGTGTTGATGGCGGCGGCATCGCCCTGGCTGAACCAGGCGATCAGGCCGGCGCTCAAGGAACTGGCAAGGGCGAGGATGGCGATCAGGATCACCGCCAGCCCGGCGCGAGCGGGCAGGGAGCTGCGCAGCCAGTTAAACATGGCGGCGTAAGCGAAGGGGGTTGGAAGCCTGCATGGCGGCACCTGCAAAGGGAAAAGGGCTGAAAAACCGCAATCCCTGGCGCACTACCTCTAAAGAGTTGCCGGCAAACCCTCCCACGGGAAAACGCCGGCACAAGAGACCAATCCATTGATAAATAAAGACTTTCTCTTGTTGTTAGGACTACCTCCTTAGAGGTATGTGGGGCCAGCATAGCCCCATACCCCCCAGGCGGACGTTGACCTGGGTCAAGTTCCACGGGGGTGTCGCCCCTAACCTGCGCCCATGGAATCACTTTCTGGAGCGCATACCGTGACTCAACCCCGTATAAGACAAGGCCTGGTGCTGGGCATGAGCACCCTGGCCTTCACCGTCTGCTTTATGGTGTGGATGATGTTCGCCGTGCTGGGCGTACCCATCAAAGAGCTGCTGCAACTCAACGAAACCCAGTTCGGCCTGCTGGCCGCCACGCCGGTGTTGACCGGCTCCCTGGTACGCCTGCCCCTGGGCCTGCTGACTGACCGCTTCGGCGGGCGCATCGTGTTCTTCCTGTTGATGCTCGCCTGCGTGCTGCCGCTGTACCTGATCACCTACGCCACCGCCTATTGGCAGTTCCTGGTGCTGGGCCTGTTCGTCGGCCTGGCCGGCGGTTCGTTTTCGGTGGGCATCGCCTACGTGGCCAAGTGGTTCGACAAAGACAACCAGGGCTTTGCCATGGGCGTGTTCGGCGCCGGCAACGCGGGCGCCGCCGTCACCAAGTTCCTGGCCCCGGCGCTGATCGCCCTCGGCACCTGGCACCTGGTGCCCAAGGTGTTCGGCGCGATCCTGTTTATCACCGCGCTGCTGTTCTGGTTCCTCACCAGCGAGAACAAGGCCCACCGCAGTGCCGGCGGCGCCAGCCTGCGCCAGCAGTTGCTGTGCCTGAAAGACCCGGCCGTGTGGCGCTACTGCCAGTACTACTCGATTGTGTTCGGCGGCTATGTGGCCCTGGCGCTGTGGATGACCAAGTACTACGTGCAGGAATACGGCTTCAGCCTGCAAAGCGCCGCGTTGCTGGCCGCGTGTTTCTCCCTGCCCGGCGGCGTGCTGCGTGCGGTGGGCGGCTGGATGTCCGACCGCTGGGGCGCCCAGAGCGTGACCTGGTGGGTGCTGTGGGTGAGCTGGATCTGCCTGTTCCTGCTCAGCTACCCGCAGACCCAATTGCAGGTGCAGACCGTCAACGGTCCCCTGGATTTCCACATCGGCCTCAACGCCACCCTGTTCACCGTGCTGCTGTTCGTGATGGGCATCGCCTTCGCGTTCGGCAAGGCCTCGGTGTTCAAGTACATCGCCAATGACTACCCACAGAACATGGGCGCGGTGTCCGGCATCGTCGGGCTGGCCGGTGGCCTGGGCGGCTTTGTGCTGCCGATCCTGTTTGGCGCCCTGGTGGACCTCACCGGCGTGCGCTCGTCCTGCTTCATGTTGATGTACGGCGTGGTCTGGGTGTCCCTGACCTGGATGTACTTCAGCGAAATGCGCAAGCAACCGCTGTTGGGCAAAACCGCCCAACCTCTCCAAGGAGAATGAACATGTCCATCGCGCAAAAGCCCGGCTCGGGGCCGGTGATCCACGACTGGCGCCCTGAAGACCCGGCGTTCTGGGGCGCCAGCGGCAAGAAGACCGCGACCCGCAACCTGTGGATCTCGATTCCTGCACTGTTGCTGGCCTTCGCCGTGTGGATGGTGTGGAGCACGGTGATCGTGCGCCTGAACGCCATCGGCTTCACCTTCAGCACCGACCAGTTGTTCTGGCTGGCGGCGTTGCCGGGCTTGTCCGGTGCCACTTTGCGGGTGTTCTACTCGTTCATGGTGCCGATCTTCGGCGGCCGCCGCTGGACCGCCCTGAGCACCGCGTCGCTGCTGCTGCCGTCGCTGTGGATGGGCTTTGCGGTGCAAGACCCCAGCACCCCCTACAGCGTGTTTGTACTGATCGCACTGCTGTGCGGTTTCGGCGGCGGCAACTTCGCCTCGAGCATGTCCAACATCAGCTTCTTCTACCCCAAGTCGCAGCAAGGCACGGCCCTGGGCCTGAACGCCGGCCTCGGCAACCTGGGGGTGTCGGTGATGCAGTTCTGCGTGCCGCTGGTGATCACGTTCGGCGTGTTCGGCCTGGTGGGCGGCCAACCGCAGACCTTGGCGGATGGCAGTCAACTCTGGCTGCAGAACGCCGGTTTCATCTGGGTGCCGTTTATCCTCACCGTCACCGTGGCGGCCTGGTTCGGCATGAATGACCTGTCCAGCGCCCGCGCTTCGTTCAGCGAGCAGGCGGTGATCTTCAAGCGCAAGCACAACTGGCTGATGTGCTGGTTGTACCTGGCGACTTTCGGCTCATTCATCGGCTTTTCGGCGGCGTTCCCGCTGCTGATCAAGACCTCGTTCCCCGATGTGGTGGCGCTGAAATTCGCCTTCCTCGGCCCGCTGGTCGGTGCCCTGGTGCGCCCACTCGGCGGCTGGCTGGCGGACAAGCTGGGCGGCGCACGGGTGACCTTGTGGAACTTCGTGCTGATGATCGTGATGGTGTTCGGCGTGCTGCACTTTTTGCCGCAGAACGGGCAGGGCGGCAGCTTCTACGGCTTCCTCGGTATGTTCATGCTGCTGTTCATCACCACCGGCGTCGGCAACGGCTCCACCTTCCGCATGATCCCGGTGATCTTCCGCACCCAGCACGAGAAGGCCAGTGCCGGTAAGTCCGCCGCCGAGCGCGAGCAGGCGATCAAGGATGCCGGTAAGGAATCCGCCGCGGTGCTGGGCTTCAGTTCGGCCATGGGCGCCTTCGGTGCGTTCTTCATTCCCAAGTCCTTCGGCACGTCCATGGCCGCCACTGGCAGCCCGGCGATGGCCTTCTACATGTTTGTCGGTTTCTACCTGAGCTGCATCGTCGTGACCTGGTGGTGGTACGCCCGCAAAGGCTGCGCCACACCCTGCTGATCGACCACGAATTCGCGGGGCAACGCACCCCACGGCACGCCTGATGAGGAAAGCATCATGAGTCACTTACTGGATCAACTGCGGTTCTTCAACCGCAAGCAAAACGAATTCTCCGACGGTCACGGCGAGACCCGCAAGGAGTCCCGCGACTGGGAAAACGTCTACCGTTCGCGCTGGCAGTACGACAAGATCGTGCGCTCCACCCACGGCGTGAACTGCACCGGCTCGTGCTCGTGGAAGATCTACGTGAAGAACGGCCTGATCACCTGGGAAACCCAGCAGACCGACTACCCGCGCACCCGCAACGACCTGCCCAACCATGAGCCGCGCGGCTGCCCACGGGGTGCCAGCTACAGCTGGTACATCTACAGCGCCAACCGCCTCAAGTACCCGAAGATCCGCAAGCCGCTGCTCAAGCTGTGGCGTGAGGCGCGCCATACCCTGTCGCCGGTGGAGGCGTGGGCGAGCATCGTCGAGGACAAGGTCAAGGCCGACTCGTACAAGAGCAAACGCGGCATGGGCGGTTTCATTCGCTCGAACTGGGAGGAGGTCAACGAGATCATCGCCGCCTCCAACGTCTACACCATCAAGCAATACGGCCCGGACCGCATCGTCGGCTTCTCGCCGATCCCGGCCATGTCGATGGTCAGCTACGCGGCGGGTTCGCGTTACCTGTCGCTGCTCGGCGGCGTGTGCCTGAGCTTCTACGATTGGTACTGCGACCTGCCACCGGCCTCGCCGATGGTGTGGGGCGAGCAGACCGACGTGCCGGAATCGGCCGACTGGTACAACTCCAACTACATCATCGCCTGGGGTTCCAACGTCCCGCAGACCCGTACCCCGGACGCGCACTTCTTCACCGAGGTGCGCTACAAGGGCACCAAGACCGTGGCCATCACCCCGGACTATTCGGAAGTGGCCAAGCTCACCGACCTGTGGCTCAACCCCAAGCAGGGCACCGACGCCGCGTTGGCCCAGGCCTTCAACCATGTGATCTTCAAGGAATTTCACCTGGATAAACCGAGCGCCTACTTCACCGACTACGCCAAGCGCTTTACCGACTTGCCGCTGCTGGTGATGCTCAAGCCGATGACCGGGTTCGCGCCCGGCGCCGGCTTCCAGCCCGATCGCTTCCTGCGTGCCTCGGACCTCACCGGCAACCTCGGCCAGGACAACAACCCGGAATGGAAAACCATCGCCCTCGACGAAAGCGGTGAACTGGTGTCGCCACAAGGCTCCATCGGCTACCGCTGGGGCGAGAAGGGCAAGTGGAACATCCTCGCCAAGGAGGGCGGTGAAGGCCGTGCCATCGACCTGAAACTCAGCTTGATCGGCGACGACATCGCCGAAGTGGCCTTCCCGTATTTTGCCGGCGAAGCCCACGAGCACTTCCAGCACGTGGCCGGCGATGCCGTGCAGTTCCGCCGCGTGCCGGTGCACAGCGTGACCCTGGCTGACGGCAGCGTGGCCAAAGTGGCGACGGTGTTCGACCTGTCCGCCGCCAACCTGGCCATCGACCGTGGCCTGGGCGGCCAGAACGTGGCCAGGGACTACGACGACGCCAGCGTGCCGGGCACCCCGGCGTGGCAGGAAGCGATCACCGGTGTCAGCCGCGAGAAAGCCATCCAGATCGCCCGTGAGTTCGCCGACAACGCCGACAAGACCAAGGGCCGTTCGATGATCATCGTCGGCGCGGCGATGAACCACTGGTACCACATGGACATGAACTATCGCGGGCTGATCAATATGCTCATGCTCTGCGGTTGTGTCGGCCAGACCGGCGGCGGCTGGGCCCACTACGTCGGCCAGGAAAAACTGCGCCCGCAATGCGGCTGGCTGCCCCTGGCCTTCGGCCTCGACTGGAACCGCCCGCCACGCCAGATGAACGGCACCAGCTTCTTCTACGGCCACAGCTCGCAATGGCGCCACGAGAAGATGAGCATGCACGACGTGCTCTCGCCGCTGGCCGACAAGTCGCAATTCCCGGAACACGCCCTGGACTACAACATCCGCGCCGAACGCGCCGGCTGGTTGCCCAGTGCCCCACAGCTCAACACCAACCCGCTGCACATTTGCCGTGACGCCGCTGCAGCCGGCATGACGCCGAAGGACTACGTGGTCAAATCCTGGCAGGACGGCAGCCTGCGCTTCGCCTGCGAACAGCCGGACAGCCCGGTGAACTTCCCGCGCAACATGTTTATCTGGCGCTCCAACCTGCTCGGTTCCTCGGGCAAGGGCCATGAGTACATGCTCAAGTACCTGTTGGGCACCAAGAACGGCGTGATGAACGAAGACATCGGCCACAGCACCGAATGCAAGCCCACTGAGGCCGAATGGGTCGAAGACGGCGCCATCGGCAAGCTCGACCTGGTGACCACCCTCGACTTCCGCATGTCCTCCACCTGCGTGTATTCCGACATCGTCTTGCCGACTGCCACCTGGTACGAAAAAGACGACATGAACACCTCGGACATGCACCCGTTCATTCACCCGTTGTCGGCGGCCATCGACCCGGCGTGGGAGTCGCGTTCCGACTGGGAAATCTACAAGGGCATCGCCAAGGCGTTCTCGGCCATGTCGGTCGGCCACCTGGGCGTGGAGCAAGACCTGGTCACCGTCCCGTTGATGCACGACAGCGTCGGCGAACTGGCCCAGCCGTTTGGCGGCACCGACTGGAAAAGCGCCGGTGTGGCGCCGGTGCCGGGCAAGAACGCGCCGAACATGGCGGTGGTGGAGCGCGACTACCCGAACATCTACAAGCAGTTCTCGTCCCTGGGCCCCATGCTGGAAAAACTCGGCAACGGCGGCAAGGGCATCAACTGGAACACCGACGAAGAAGTCGAGTTCCTCGGCGAGCTGAACCATCACGAAAGCGCTGCGGGCATCAGCCACGGCCGGCCGAAAATCGACACGGCCATCGACGCCGCCGAAGTGATCCTGTCCCTGGCCCCGGAAACCAACGGCAAGGTCGCCTTGAAAGCCTGGGCCGCGCTGTCGGAATTCACCGGTATCGACCATAGCCACCTGGCGATCTCCAAGGCCCACGAAGCGATTCGCTTCCGCGACATCCAGGCGCAGCCGCGCAAGATCATCTCCAGCCCGACCTGGTCAGGCCTGGAAGACGAGCATGTGAGCTACAACGCCGGCTACACCAACGTCCATGAAAACATCCCATGGCGCACCATCACCGGCCGCCAGCAGTTCTACCAGGATCACCCGTGGATGCAGGCGTTCGGCGAGCAGCTGATGAGCTACCGGCCACCGGTCAACACCCGCACCATCGAAGGGGTGAAGGGCAAGCGCAGCAATGGCGAGACCGAGATCGTGCTGAACTGGATCACCCCGCACCAGAAGTGGGGCATCCACAGCACCTACAGCGACAACCTGCTGATGCTCACCCTGAGCCGTGGCGGACCGATCGTGTGGCTCTCGGAAATCGACGCCAAGCGCGCGGGCATCGAAGACAACGACTGGATCGAATGCTTCAACGTCAACGGCGCATTGACCGCCCGTGCGGTGGTCAGCCAGCGCGTCAAGGAAGGCATGGTGATGATGTACCACGCCCAGGAACGCATCGTGAACGTGCCGGGTTCGGAAACCACCAAGACCCGCGGCGGCCACCACAACTCGGTGACCCGCGTGGTGCTCAAGCCGACCCACATGATCGGCGGCTATGCCCAGCAGGCCTACGGTTTCAACTACTACGGCACGGTCGGTTGCAACCGCGATGAGTTTGTCGTGGTGCGCAAGATGGCCAAGGTCGACTGGCTCGATGGCTCCAGCGGTGATGATTTGCCGCGCCCATTGCCGACTGACATCGAGGAGAACTGAGATGAAAATTCGCTCACAGATCGGCATGGTCCTCAACCTGGACAAATGCATCGGCTGCCACACCTGTTCCATCACCTGCAAAAACGTGTGGACCAGCCGTGAAGGCATGGAATACGCCTGGTTCAACAACGTCGAGTCCAAGCCCGGTATCGGCTACCCCAAGGAGTGGGAGAACCAGGACAAGTGGAAGGGCGGCTGGGTGCGCAACGCCAATGGCTCGATCAACCCCCGCATCGGCGGCAAGTTCCGCGTGTTGGCGAACATCTTCGCCAACCCCGACCTGCCGAGCCTGGACGACTACTACGAGCCGTTCGACTTCGACTATCAGCACTTGCACACCGCACCATTGGGCGAGCACCAGCCGACCGCACGCCCGCGTTCGCTGGTGTCCGGCAAGCGCATGGAAAAGATCGAGTGGGGCCCGAACTGGGAGGAAATCCTCGGTACCGAATTCGCCAAGCGTCGCAAGGACAAGAACTTCGACCAGATCCAGGCCGACATTTATGGCGAGTACGAAAACACCTTCATGATGTACCTGCCGCGCCTGTGCGAGCACTGCCTCAACCCGGCGTGTGCGGCATCCTGCCCAAGCGGTGCGATCTACAAGCGTGAAGAAGACGGCATCGTGCTGATCGACCAGGAGAAGTGCCGGGGCTGGCGCATGTGCATCAGCGGTTGCCCGTACAAGAAAATCTACTTCAACTGGAAGAGCGGCAAGTCCGAGAAGTGCATCTTCTGCTACCCGCGTATCGAAGCCGGTATGCCGACCGTGTGCGCCGAAACCTGCGTGGGTCGGATTCGCTACCTCGGTGTGCTGCTGTACGACGCCGACCGCATCAGCGAAGTGGCCAGCACCGCCAACGAGCAGGACCTGTACGAGAAGCAACTGGAAATCTTCCTCGACCCGAATGACCCGGCGGTGATTCGCCAGGCCCTGGCCGACGGCGTGCCGCAGTCGGTGATCGACTCGGCCCAGCGTTCGCCGGTGTACAAAATGGCCGTCGACTGGAAGCTGGCGCTGCCGCTGCACCCGGAATACCGCACCTTGCCGATGGTCTGGTACGTGCCGCCGCTGTCACCGATCCAGAACGCCGCCGCGGCCGGCACCGTGGGCATGAACGGGGTGATCCCGGATGTGGACAGCCTGCGTATTCCGCTGCGTTACCTGGCGAACATGCTCACCGCCGGCGATGAAAAACCGGTCAAGCGTGCACTCAAGCGCCTGTTGGCGATGCGCGCCTACAAACGCTCCCAGCAAGTCGATGGCGTACAGGACCTGCAAGTGCTCGAAGACGTCGGCCTGAGCGTTGAACAGGTGGAAGAGATGTACCGCTACCTGGCCATCGCCAACTACGAAGACCGCTTCGTGGTACCGAGCGCCCACCGTGAAGACGCCATGAGCGACGCGTTCGCCGAACGCTCCGGCTGTGGTTTCAGCTTCGGCAGCGGTTGCAGCGGCAGCTCCGACACCAACATGTTCGGCGCCAAGAAAGCCAACCGCCGTGACGTGCTGAAAACCGTCCAGATCTGGGAGGACTGAGCCATGCGCATTCTTAAAGTGATTTCGTTGCTGCTGGACTACCCCACTGAAACCTTGGTGAACGGCCGCGACGAACTGGAACAGGCGATTCTCGAATCCCGGGAAATCAGCCCCAAGCAGCGCGGTGCGTTGTTCGAGCTGCTGGAACTGATCTGCGCCAATGACCTGATGGACGGCCAGGAACACTACGGCGCGCTGTTTGGCCGGGGCCGTTCGCTGTCGCTGTTGTTGTTCGAACACGTGCACGGCGAGTCCCGCGACCGTGGCCAGGCCATGGTCGACATGATGGCCCAGTACGAAGAAGCCGGCTTTGCCATCGGCGTCAAGGAGCTGCCGGACTACATCCCGTTGTACCTGGAGTTCCTGTCCACCCGCGAAGACATCGAGGCCCGGGAGGGCCTGGCGGATGTGGCGCACCTGTTGGCCTTGCTCGCTGCGCGTCTCGACGAGCGTGAGAGCGGCTATGCCAGTTGCTTCCGTGCGCTGTTGCAGATTGCCGGCGCCGAGCCGCACCAGGCCGTGGCCGAACTGCGTGCCCAGGTCGCCGCCGAACCGCGCGACGACTCCCTCGAAGCCCTGGACAAAATCTGGGAAGAGGAAGCGGTGGACTTTATGCAGGCTGAGCAACAGGACCGCTGCAGCTCGATGCCGAGCAGTCCGGGCAAGGCCCGCGAAGAAAGCGCGGTGCCGTTGCACTGGGTGGATTTTCAGCAAGAAGGCCGGGCCGCAGCGCCCGCCGGGGAGGTGGGTAATGTCTAAGTGGAATTTGCTGGTATTCGGGGTGTACCCCTATGTGGCCCTGGCGATCTGCCTGTTGGGCAGTTGGGCACGGTTCGACCTGTCGCAGTACACCTGGAAGGCCGGTTCCAGCCAGATGCTCAACAACCGTGGCATGCGCGTGGCGAGCAACTTTTTCCACATCGGCGTGCTGTTCGTGCTGGCCGGGCATTTTGTCGGCCTGCTGACCCCGGCGTCGGTCTACCACCATGTGATCAGCACTGAGCACAAGCAGTTGCTGGCGATGGTCTCGGGCGGCTTCTTCGGCCTGCTGTGCCTGGTGGGCCTGCTGATGCTGGTCAAGCGTCGCCTGGGCGATCCGCGCGTGCGGGCGACCTCGAGCCCGTCGGACATCCTGATCCTGCTGGTGTTGCTCGCGCAGTTGCTGCTGGGCCTGCTGACCATCGTCGCCTCCACCGGGCATATGGACGGCTCGGTGATGGTGATGCTCGCCGACTGGGCGCAGAACGTGGTGCTGTTGCGGCCGGTGGAAGCGGCCGAGTCGATTGCGCCGGTGTCGCTGATCTACAAGGCCCACGTGGCGCTGGGCTTGACCCTGTTTGTGCTGTTCCCGTTTACCCGCCTGGTGCACATGGTCAGCGCGCCGATCTGGTACCTGGGGCGTCGTTATCAAATCGTGCGGCAGAAGTATTGAGGAGAACGTCATGACTACAGGATGCGGATGTGGTGGCGGTAACGGCGGCAGCGGTGGTTGCGGCTCGTCGGCCAAGGAACCGGTGATGGCCGAGGCTGTGGCCCAGGCCTCTTTCGAGGAGATCAAGGCGCCGGAATTGATCGCCAGCAGTGAACAGGAATGGCCGATCATCAGCGTCAACGGCGTGGCGGTCACGCCCGAGGCCATGGCCCTGGAGTTGCAATACCACCCGGCCGCCAGCCGCGAGGAAGCGGTGTACCTGGCCGCCCGCGCGCTGGTGATCCGCGAGCTGTTGCAACAGCGGATCGCCGAGCTGGGCCTGGCGGTGGAAATCGCCGCCGGCGAGAACGAAGAAGAAGCCGCCACGCGCCTGCTGCTGGAGCGTGAGGTGACGGTGCCCGACTGCGACGAAGCCACCTGCGTGCGCTACTTCGAGAACAACCGTGGGCGCTTTCACAGCGCGCCGTTGCTGGCGGTGCGGCATATCCTGCTCGAGTGCGCGCCGGACGACGCCGAGGCGCGCCACCTGGCGCACACCCAGGCCGAAGTCCTGCTGCTGACGCTGGAAGAACATCCGGGCCAGTTTGCCGAACTGGCGCTCAAGTACTCGGCCTGCCCGTCCAAGGCACAGGGTGGTTCGCTGGGCCAGGTGAGCAAAGGCCAGACCGTGCCGGAGTTGGAGCGCCAGTTGTTCACCCTGGCCCCAGGTTTGGCCGCCAAACCGCTGGAGAGCCGCTACGGCTGGCATGTGATCAGTGTCGACCAGCGTATCGAAGGCCAGCCGTTGCCGTATGAAGCGGTAGCCGTCGCGATTCGCACCCAGTTGCAGCAAGGGGTGTGGCAGAAGGCATTGGTGCAGTACCTGCAAACCCTGATCGGCGCGGCGGACATCCGCGGCATCGCGCTGCAGGGCGCCGACTCACCGTTGGTGCAGTGACATGAGCCTGGTGGATGGGGTGGGCCGTTCGATCGATTACCTGCGTTTGTCGGTGACCGACCGTTGCGATTTTCGCTGTGTGTACTGCATGGCGAAAAACATGACATTCCTGCCGCGCCAGCAGGTGTTGACCCTGGAAGAACTGCAACGCCTGGCCGCGCTGTTCGTGGGGCAGGGCGTGCGCAAGATCCGCCTCACCGGGGGCGAACCGCTGATTCGCCCGGGCATTGTCGGGCTGTGCCGCAACATCGCGGCACTGCCGGGCTTGCGTGAACTGGTGATGACCAGCAATGGCTCGCAGTTGGCGCGACTGGCGCGGCCATTGGTGGAGGCGGGGGTCAAGCGCATGAACATCAGCCTCGACAGCCTGGATGCGCAACGCTTTCGCGCGATTACCCGTAACGGAGACCTGCGCCAGGTGCTGGACGGTATCGAGGCCGCGCGGGATGCGGGGTTCGAGCGGGTCAAGCTCAACTGCGTGGTGATGAAAGGGCGCAACTTCGACGAGGTGCCGGCGTTGGTGCGGTACGCCATCGACCAGGGTGTCGACATCAGTTTTATCGAGGAAATGCCCCTGGGGGACGTGGGGCGATCGCGGGGCGAGACGTTCTGCTCCAGCGATGAAGTACGCGCGGTGATTGCCCGTGAGCATGGGCTGATCGATAGCACCGAGAACAGCGGCGGGCCGGCGCGGTATGTGCGGTTGGCCGGGCATCCTGGGACGCGGGTGGGGTTTATTTCGCCAAATTCCCATAATTTCTGTGGCGGTTGTAATCGGGTACGGATGACGGTGGAAGGGCAGTTGCTGTTATGCCTGGGGCAGGAGGATGCGCTGGATTTTCGCGCGTTGTTACGGCGCTATCCGCTGGAGGATGGGCCGTTGGTCGAGGCGTTGCACAGGGGGTTGAAGGGCAAGCCGTTGCGGCATGATTTCAGTGGGGAGGGGGAGGTGCAGGTGGTGCGGTTTATGAATATGAGTGGGGGGTGAGGGGGGTGAGGGGTGTGTGGGGTGGTGTGGTATTGAGTACATATCCGTTTCTTCGGTAACGGCTACTTAGGGTTCCGCTCTTACAGCGGGTCACTTTTGGAGGGACCCAAAAGTAACCAAAAGGTCCTCGCCCCAACACTCGGCACCTCGCCTAGGCTCGGTGTGCCCTCACTCCGGCTTTGGAG
>NZ_JAFMZG010000003.1:0-5137 GCF_049132125.1 Pseudomonas sp. NFX5 | reverse complement strand
TCCGTGGGTAACCCGGCAGGACGCCGGGTTAGCCGTCCTGGGCCAGGGATGGCCCATGACGGCGGCCCACGGATTCAAGCCTTCGTTCGGGCACACCGAGCCTAGGCGAGGTGCCGAGTGTTGGGGCGAGGACCTTTTGGTTACTTTTGGGGCTCTTTTCCAAAAGTGACCCGCCGTAAGGGCGGAACCCTAAGCCGCCGTTACCTAAATAACGGATATGTACCCAATCAAAAAACCTTGACCCCGATCAAGGGACCCCCACCCCATTCTCCGTAACCTCACTGCATATTGTGTCTGTAAACCTAAAAATATCTACATGTAGTGCCTGGAGCCCGGAAAATGCAAAACACGCTCACCCCGCTGGTCAGCACCCGCCTACACAAACGCGACGGCAGCCTGGTCCCCTTCAACGCCGAAAAAATCCACCACGCCCTGACCGCCGCCGGCACCGCCACCGGCGAGTACCAGGAGGCCGACGTCGACCTGTTACTGGGCGCTGTCCTGGCTCGCCTGAGGGGCATCGAACACCTGGACGT
Organism: Pseudomonas sp. NFX5; assembly: GCF_049132125.1. NCBI lineage: Bacteria > Pseudomonadati > Pseudomonadota > Gammaproteobacteria > Pseudomonadales > Pseudomonadaceae > Pseudomonas > Pseudomonas sp. NFX5. The sequence continues at coordinate 4,601 of NZ_JAFMZG010000003.1, read as the reverse complement.
CGAACAAATCCAGGACAGCGTCGAACGCGTATTGATGGACGCCGGCTACTTCCTTTCCATGCGCGCCTATATCGTCTACCGCGAACAACACGGCCGCCTGCGCCGCGACCGCAAGACCCTGGTGGAAGTCGCCACCTCGATGAACGAATACCTCGACCGCGAAGACTGGCGTGTGCAAGCCAATGCCAACCAGGGCTATTCCCTGGGCGGGCTGGTGTTGAACGTGTCGGGCAAGGTCACCGCCAACTATTGGCTCGACGAGGTCTACAGCCAGCAGATCGGCCGTGCGCACCGTGAGGCGGATCTGCATATCCATGACCTGGACATGCTCGCCGGGTATTGCGCCGGCTGGTCGCTGCGTTCGCTGTTGCACGAAGGCCTCAATGGCGTGCCGGGCCGTGTCGAAGCCGGGCCGCCCAAGCACTTGGGCAGCGCCCTGGGGCAGATGGTCAACTTCCTCGGCACCCTGCAAAACGAATGGGCCGGCGCCCAGGCGTTCAGCTCGTTCGATACCTACCTGGCGCCCTACGTGCGCAAGGACCAACTGAGCTACGCCGAGGTGCGCCAGGCGGTGCAGGAGTTCATCTACAACCTCAACGTACCGTCGCGCTGGGGCACCCAGACGCCGTTTACCAACCTGACTTTCGACTGGGTGTGCCCGGAGGATCTGCGCGAGCAGGTGCCGGTGATCGGCGGGGAGGAAATGCCGTTTGCCTATGGCGACCTGCAAGCGGAAATGGAGCTGATCAACCGCGCCTATATCGAAGTGATGCAGGCCGGCGATGCCAAGGGCCGGGTCTTCACCTTCCCGATTCCCACCTACAACATCACCCACGATTTCCCCTGGGACAGCGAAAACGCCGACCGTCTGTTCGAGATGACCGCGCGCTACGGCCTGCCGTATTTCCAGAACTTCCTCAATTCCGATATGCAACCCAACCAGGTGCGCTCGATGTGCTGCCGCCTGCAACTGGACGTGCGCGAGTTGCTCAAGCGCGGCGGTGGGTTGTTCGGTTCGGCGGAGCAGACCGGCAGCCTGGGCGTGGTGACGATCAACTGCGCGCGCCTCGGTTACCTGTTCAAGGGCGACACCTCGGGCCTGTTGCAACGCCTGGACAGCCTGATGGACATGGCCATGGAAAGCCTGGAGGTCAAGCGCAAGGTGATCCAGCACCATATGGACGCCGGCTTGTACCCCTACACCAAGCGTTACCTCGGCACCTTGCGCAATCACTTCTCCACCATCGGCCTCAACGGCATGCACGAGATGCTGCGCAATTTCACCGGCGACGAGCAGGGCATGCACACCGAGGAAGGCCGCGCATTTGCCCTCAAGTTGCTCGACCATGTGCGTGCCACTTTGCTGCGCTTCCAGGAAGACACCGGCCACCTCTACAACCTCGAAGCCACCCCGGCGGAAGGCACCACCTACCGCTTCGCCAAGGAAGACCGCAAGCGCTACCCGGACATCCTGCAGGCCGGCAGCGACGTCGCGCCGTACTACACCAACTCCTCGCAACTGCCGGTGGGCTTTACCCAGGACCCCTTCGAAGCCCTGGAGCTGCAAGACGAACTGCAATGCAAATACACAGGCGGCACCGTGTTGCACCTGTACATGGCCGAGCAGATTTCCTCGGCCCAGGCCTGCAAGCAGCTGGTGCGCAAGGCGTTGGGACGTTTCCGCCTGCCGTACCTGACGATCACCCCGACGTTCTCGATCTGCCCGGTGCACGGTTACCTCGCCGGTGAGCACGAGTTCTGTCCCAAGTGCGATGAAGTGCTGGCACTGGCCGCTGCGCACTGAACCGATCTTCCAACCCGCAAGGAGATTCACCATGCAAACATCCCAGCCACAACGTCAGCGCTGCGAAGTCTGGACCCGGGTGATGGGCTATCACCGGCCCGTGTCCGCGTTCAATCCCGGTAAACAATCCGAGCACAAGGAACGCGTGCATTTCACTGAAACGGCCGCCGTGGCCGGGCGCCAATGAGTCGAGCGCTACGGGTCGGGGGCCTGGTGCCCCTGACCACCCTCGACTACCCCGGCATGCTCGCCTGTGTGCTGTTTTGCCAGGGCTGTGCCTGGCGCTGTCGTTACTGCCACAACCCGGACCTGATCCCGCCGCGCGGTAGCACGGAGGTGGATTGGCGCCGGGTGTTGCTGTTCTTGCAGCGGCGCAAGGACTTGCTCGACGCCGTGGTGTTCAGCGGCGGCGAGCCGACCTTGCAGGAAGGCTTGCCGGCGGCCATGGATGAAGTGCGGGCGATGGGCTTTCGTGTCGGCCTGCACAGCGCCGGGATCAAGCCGGCAGGGTTTGCCAATGCGTTGCGGCATGCCGATTGGGTCGGCTTTGACGTCAAGGCGCTGGCCGAGGATTGCCAGTCGATTACCCAGGTCAGGAACAGCGGTGCCGCCAACTGGCGCAGCCTCGACACCCTGTTGGCCAGCGGCGTCGAGTACGAGTGCCGCACCACGGTGCATTGGCATTTGATCGACCCGCCTCGGTTGCTGTTGCTGGCCCAGCGTTTGCAAGCGAATGGCGTGCAACGCTTTGCGGTGCAAATGGTGCGCACGGCCAGCATGCTCGATGCGCAATTGTCGAGTTCTCCGCCACAGGCTGCCTTGCCGGAGTTATGGAGCCGATTGCGCGAGTTGTTTCCTGCCTTTGTATTGCGAGGGTGATCGGCGCCCTCAAGCGGATTTTTATAGATGCTGCCCATGACGGGCAGGTGTTCATCAGGGACTATCACAATGAAGCAATTAACCACGGCACAACGCATTGTCATCGGCTTCGCGATTGCGCCGCTGGCGCTGGTCGGCTTGGTGTTTTACGCCCTTCACGACCTGGCGACCCTCAAGCAGCAGTCCGAGCAGATCGTGCAGCAGGACTGGCCCAGAATTGCGCCGATCATGGTGATCGCCACCGGGGTGCGCGATAACGGGCGCAACACCCGCGACCTGCTGATCGACCAGGACAACCAACAGGCCCAGGCCTCCATCGGCACCACGCGCGAGCGCATCACCCAGGCGTTCGCCACCCTCGAACCGCTGCTCGACACCGCCGAAGGCAAGGCCGCCTATGCCACCTTGAAAACCCACCGTGAGGCCTACGTGGCGGCCTTCACCCAGGTGCAGGCGCTGATCCGGCAAGGTGCGCGCGAGCAGGGCCTGGCCCAGCTCAAACAGCAGGTGATCCCGGCCGAGCTTGAGGTGTTCAAGAGCCTGGATGCGCTGATGGCCATGCAGGGGCGGTTGTTCGCCGAGCGTCAGCAGGCGGCGCAAACCCTGTATGACGAGGCACGACGCACCATGCTCGGGCTGTTCCTGCTGTGCCTGGCCCTGGTGGTGGTGGCGGCGGTGATCGTCACGCGCAGCGTCACCCGCCCGCTGGGCGGCGAGCCGGATGAAGTGGCGCGGGTGTTGAGCCATATCGCCGAGGGCGACCTGACCCTCGAGGTGCCGTTGGGCAACAGTATCGACGGCAGTGTGATGCGCAATCTGCACCAGATGCAGCAGAGCCTCAACCAGATGGTCCGCCATATCGCCGCGTCGGTGGACGGCGTGGCCAGCTCGTCGGAAGAGTTGAGCGCGGTCAGCGGCCAGACCAGCAGCAGCCTGCAGTTGCAGGGCCAGGAAATCGAACAGGCCGCCACGGCGGTGAACGAAATGACCGCCGCCGTCGACGAGGTGGCACGCAATGCCGTGAGCACCAGCGAAGCCTCGCGCCTGTCGGAGCAGACCGCCCAGCGTGGACAGGCGCAGGTGCAGGAAACCGTGGCGTCGATCAATACCTTGGCCACCGGTGTGGTGGAAACCTCGGAGCGTATCCAGCAGTTGGCCGGCCGTGTGCAAGACATCAGCAGCGTGCTCGAAGTGATCCGCAGCATTGCCGACCAGACCAACCTGCTGGCGTTGAACGCGGCCATCGAAGCGGCCCGCGCCGGGGAAGCCGGACGCGGGTTTGCGGTGGTCGCCGATGAAGTGCGCGCGTTGGCCCATCGCACCCAGGTCTCGACCCAGGAGATCGAGCAGATGATCGGCAATATCCGCCAGGACACCGAACACGCCGTGGCCGCCATGCACAGCAGCAGCGAGCGGGTACAGGCGACCTTGAGCGTGGCGCAACGTTCGGGAGAAGCGCTGGACGAGATCACCCGGTCGATCTCGCAGATCAACGAACGCAATATGATGATTGCCAGCGCCACCGAAGAGCAGGCGCTGGTGGCGCGGGAAGTGGATCGCAACCTGGTGGGCATTCGCAACTTGTCCCAGCAGGTGTTACAGGGCGCGATACACACCGAGACGGCCGGGCATGACCTGGCCGGGATGGCGGGGACGCTGCATCAGACGGTGGCGCGGTTCAAGGTGTAACTTCGGCTGGTGCGGTCAGGGGGCTTGTTTCCGTGGCGGCCTTCGGGCCGACCATGTCGTTGGATTTGATTGAGTACATATCCGTTGCTGCGGTCACGGCCACTTAGGGTTCCGCTCTTACAGCGGGTCACTTTTGGAAGAGCGCCAAAAGTAACCAAAAACGCTTCGCCCCAACACTCGGCACCTCGCCTAGGCTCGGTGTGCCCGAACGAAGGCTTTGGAGCGTGGG
>NZ_JAFMZG010000002.1:0-208195 GCF_049132125.1 Pseudomonas sp. NFX5 | reverse complement strand
CTCTTGGTTCCAGGGCATGATCAGTTACCTCCTGATCATGCGTATTAGCCTGTAAACCATGTCCCCGGTTAGAAATGTAAACGATGTCCCCGGTTTGTACCGGGGCAAGCCCCCTCCCACATTTGGATCTCCATCCAGCAGGCAGACCTCAGCCTGCTTTTGCTCTGCTTTTGCTCTGCTTTTGATCCTAGGCGCCCCGTCAAACACGCTGGCCGAACGCAGGCTTGAATCCGTGGGTAACCCGGCAGGACGCCGGGTTAGCCGTCCTGGGCCAGGGATGGCCCATGACGGCGGCCCACGGATTCAAGCCTTCGTTCGGGCACACCGAGCCTAGGCGAGGTGCCGAGTGTTGGGGCAAGAGCCCTTTGGTTACTTTGGGGCTTTTCCAAAGTGACCCGCCGTAAGGGCGGAACCCTAAGCCGCCGTTACCGCAGCAACGGATATGTACTCGCTCAACTCCAACGACATGGTCGGCCCGAAGGCCGCCACGGGAGCAAGTCGAATCGTCGCACCGCCCCTCCGACATTTTTGAACAGCGTCAGGCGTTAGCCAGATTCGCCAGTTCAACCCCTGAAACGTAGCGCTCCAGATTCGCCAAGAACGTATCGGCAATCTCGTTGCGGCTATTGGTAGAAATCGCTGACGTGTGCGGCGACAACCGTACCCGTGGGTGGCTGTACAGCGGGTGCCCGTCCGGCAAGGGCTCCGGCTCGGTCACGTCGAGCGATGCCAGGCCGATCTGGCCGTTATCCAGGGCCTCCAGCAACGCCTCCTGATCGAGCAGGCCCCCACGGGCGATGTTGATCAGGTGCAGGCCCGGCCTGGCGCTGCCCAGCACATCGCGGTTGATGATATGCCGCGTGGCGTCGGTCAGTGGCGCGGCCACCACCAGGTGGTCGGCGCGGGCGAACAGGTCGTGGATGTCCTGGGCGGCGTCCACGCCGGCGCCGAGCGGTGCCTGGCTCTGACGCAGCGCGACCACCTTGATGCCCAGGCCCAGGGCTTTTTGTGCCAGGATTTCACCAATCGCGCCAAAGCCAAGGATACCCAGGGTGGTGCCCTTGAGGGGGCGCAGGGCGGTGAAGTTCCATTGCGAGTCCTTCACCCAGATGTCCGGCAAATGCTTGGAGGCGGCAAAGATCGCTGCCAGGGCGAACTCGGCCAGGTTGTCGGCGGCGCTGCCTCGGGAGGTGGTCACCGGCGGGCCGTTGAACAGCCATTGCGGGTAGAAGTCGATGCCGGACGATACCAAATGCACCCATTGCGCGCCGTAGGGCCAGCCCGGTGGCGGGGTGTCCGGTGCGGTGTAGCCGCGCACGTTGATCGGGCGCAGCAGCAGGATATTCGCCTGGGGCGGCAGGTCGCTTGGCACGCCTGCCGGCACGCCGATCACCTGGGCTCCGGGGTGGATCGCAGTGAGGCGCGCGCGGATCACGTCGTTGTAGTCTTCGTCCAACTGGCTGGCGATAATCACCTGGGTCATGTGCGTTCCTTCTGGCGTTGGGCGAACACGGCTTTACCCACGCCCTGCAGCACCGCATCGTTCTGCGGGGTATGCACACGACTGCACAGCACATCGCGGTAGTGGCGTTGCAGCGGGCTATGACGTGACAGACCGGGGTTGCCGGAGGCCTCGATGGCCAGCTCCACCGCGCGAATAGCGTTGTGGGTGACCAGGTACTTCAACTGCGCGGCGTTGGCGGCCGGGGTGTGGCCGTCGGCGGCGGCGTCGAGCAGGCTGCGGTTGGCGAACAGCAGGGTGTCGATATGGCCGACGGTTTCCTGGAAACGCGGCAGTGTCGACAGCGCCGCGCCGAGATTGGATGGCTGGCGCTCTTCCAGCCAGTTCACCAGCCAGTCCCGCGCAGCCTGGGCCACGGAGTCATACACCGAGGACAGCAGCACCGACATCCACAGGAAACCCTCGGCATCCAGTTCCGGTTGCGGCGCGCTCCAGGGGCTGACGCTGACGGCGTGGTCCAGTGGCACCAGCACATTGTCGAGCACCACTTCATGGCTGCAGGTGGCGCGCATGCCGAGGTGGTCCCAGGTGTCGATGATGCTTACGCCGGGGCTGTCCTTGGGCACCAGCCAGGCGCCCACCAGCGGGTCGGCGTCATCGCTGCGCGCCCATACGCTGAACCAGCTCAGGCCATGGCTGCCGGTGGAGTAGATCTTGCGCCCGCTGATGCGCCAGCCCTCGGCAGTGCGCACGGCAGTCGTCGCCGGCAGCCCGCCACGGGCCGGGGTGCCGAGGTCGGGTTCGACGCGCAGGGCATTGATCAATGCACCGTCGCGCACCGCGTCCTCGGCCACTCGGGTACGCAGGTGGGGCGGCCAGGTCTTGCTGTCTTGCAGGCGCGTGTGTTGCAGGTATTGCATCACCAGGATCAGTGCGGTGGACGGTTCGCCCTTGGCAATCGCACTGATCGCCTTGCGCGCCTGGGGCAGGCTGGCACCACCGCCGCCGAGGGCCTTGGGCACGGTGAGGGCGACCAGGCCATGGTCGTGCAGCCGCTGGAAGTTGGCATGGGGGAAGGCGCCGCTCTCGTCATACAGGTGCGCGGTGCCGGCCAGCTCGGCGCTGAGGCGTTCGAGCAGGGCCTCGAAGTTGGCGACCTCCACGGAGCGTAGAGACGGTTGGGTCATGAGAATGTACTCGGTCAAAATGTGGGAGGGGCGCTGGGCCTAGATGGCGATGCGTACAGGCTGTTGGCCCAGCAAGCGCTCCACCACCTGCACCACCGGCTCGGCTTCGGTACGCACCAGCCAGTCCGGGCTGACGTCCACGAACGCCACCGTGCCGTCCTGGGCAATCACCACCACGGTCGGTTGCGGCAACTCCCAGGTTCCCGTACCGGTGGTTTCACCGATGTGATTGCCCTTGGCCAGGGCTGCATTGCGCGAGGCTTCGTCGAAGCTGTAGAGGATGCCCAGGCGGCGACCGAGGTGGTTGTCCGGGTCGCTGGCCACCCGCAATTGCAGGGCGTGGCGGCTCTTGATCTCAACCAGGCGTTCAGGCACTTGCGGGCTCACCGCGACCAGGGGTACGCCCAGTTCGCGCAGGCGTGGGTAGAGTTGGCGTTCGTAATAGGGCAGGGCGATATTGCACGCCGGGCAGCCGGCAAAGCGGAAGAAGATCAGCACCGCCGGGCCGTCGGCCAGCAGCCGTTCGCGGGTCAGTTCGCCGCCTTCCACAGTGAGCAGGGTGAAGGGGGCCAGTTCATCGCCGAGCTGCACATAGTCGTCTACCCGTGCTTCATTCACCAGGCGCTGGCGCTGGTCGATATTGACCTGCAACGCCGCCGGCGCCCAGGTGGCTACACGTTCGGCGTGCAGCGCCGCCAACTGACGGTTGAGGGATTCGCTCATGCCAGCGCCTCCTGTTGCGTTTCGACCTCGGCAGTGACGCTGTAACGGTTGGCCGGCACGTCCAGGCCAAGGTTGTCGCGCAGGGTGTGCCCCGTGTATTCGCTACGGAACAGGCCACGCTGTTGCAGCACCGGCACCACCAGTTCGGTGAAGTACTGCAAGCCGTCCGGCAGCACCGAGTTGATGATGAAACCATCGCTGGCCCCGCGCTCGAACCAGGTCTGGATCGCGTCGGCGACTTGCTCCGGGGTGCCGACAAAATCACGCTTGGGCCGCGAGAAGCGCAGCGCCACTTCGCGCAGGGTCAGGCCTTCGTCCCTGGCCAGTTGCTTGATACGGTCGGAGCCGCCTTTCTGGCTGTTGGCGCCCAGGTCGCCGAGCTCCGGGAAGGGCGCGTCCAGCGGGTACTGGCTGAAGTCATGGTCGTTGAACGGGCGACCGAGGGCGACGATGGCATCTTCCACGGTGACCAGCTCCACGGCCTGCTGGTAGCGACTTTCCACTTCGGCCTCGTTGCGGCCGACAATCGGGCGGATGCCCGGCAGGATCGACAGGCTGTCGGCGTCGCGGCCAAAGCCTTTGGCGCGGCGTTTGAGGTCCTGGGTATAAGCCAGGCCTTCTTCGATGCTTTCCACATGCACGAAGATGGCGTCAGCGTTCTGCGCCGCAAAGTTACGCCCGTCTTCGGAGGTGCCCGCCTGGAAAATCACCGGCTGGCCCTGGCGCGAGCGTGCAATGTTCAGCGGGCCTTTGACCGAGAAAAACTCGCCTTTGTGGTTCAGCGCATGCAGCTTGCCCGGGGTAAAGAATTCGCCGCTTTGCTTGTTGTAGGCAAAGGCGTCGTCTTCCCAGGAATCCCACAAGCCCTTGACGGTGTTCAGGTGTTCCTTGGCGATGCGGTAGCGCACGGCGTGGGGTGGGTGCTCGGCTTTACCGAAGTTGTCGGCGGTGCCGCTGAGCCACGAGGTCACCACGTTCCAGCCGGCGCGCCCGCCGCTGATATGGTCCAGGGACGCGAACTGGCGCGCCACCTGGTAGGGCTCGGTGTAGCTGACGGTCACGGTGGCCACCAGGCCGATATGGCTGGTGAGTGCGGCCAGGGCCGAGAGGATGGTCAGCGGCTCGAAGCGGTTGAGGTAATGCGGGCTGGATTTGGCGTGAATGTGCAGGCTGTCGGCGATGAACACGAAGTCGAACTTGGCCGCTTCGGCGAGTTCGGTCTGCTGCTTGTAGAAGCCGAAATTCGTACTGGCATTCGGTTGCGCCTGGGGATGGCGCCATTCGCCCCAACCGTGGCCGACACCGTGGACCATGGCGCCTAATTTCAAATGGCGGGGTTTCAATGGATGTGGCGTGCTCATGTTCTGCTCCTTCAGCGTGATGCTTGGTTGTTGGGGGCGCGCTTGGCGTTAAAGCTCGTGTCGAAGCCCTGGGACACGTCGATGTGCCGGGGCAGCAGGCCTTCTTGCTGGTAGGTGTCGGCGGTGGCCTGCAGGCCACTGATCACGCTGTCGTCAATCAGCACCGGGCTCAGGCGGGTTTCCTTGGCCACGGCCAGATGCACGGCCAGCGGCAGCCCGGTGATTTTGGCCTGGGCGGCGGCGTACTCGTCGGGGTGGGTATTGGCCCAGGCGTAGGCGCGGTCGACGCGGGCGACAAAGTCGTCCAGCTGCGTGCGCTTGTCGGCGATGGCCTGGCCGGTGGCGGCGAGGTACAGGTGGTTGCTCAACAGCGTGTTGCCGCTGGCCAGGATCCGCGCCTGGCTTTGTGAGGTGACCACGGTGGTGTAGGGGTCCCAGGTCGACCAGGCGTCGACGGTGCCGTTATCCAGCACCAGGCGCGACTCGCTGGGCAGCAGGAAAATGAACTGCACATCCTTAGTGGTCAGGCCGGCCGTGGCCAGGGCCTTGATCGCCAGGTAGTGGCCGATGGAGCCGCGGCCGGTGACGATTTTCTTGCCCTTGAGGTCGGCCACCGTCTTGATCGGCGAATCCTTGGCCACCAGCAGGGCGGTGGTGTTACGCCCTTCGGCGTGAATGATGCTGACCACCTTGAGCGAAGCGCCGGCGCCAAGGGCAAACACGTAGGGCGCATCGCCCAGGGCACCGATATCCACGGCACCGGCATTCAAGGCTTCGCCCAGGGGCGAGGCGGACGGGAATTCCGACCACTGGATTTCATAGGGCACGTTTTTCGTTTCGCCGGAGACTTCCAGCAGCGTCTTGATTGTCGATTTCTGATTGGCCACCCGCAGCGGTTGCAGGTCGGCGGCGTGGGCGCCGGTGGCCAGGCCAAGGGCCAGGGCGGTGCCCAGGAGCAGGCGTTTGAACGGAGTGAAAAAGACCATGGGATGCAGGCTCCAGGCAGATCGAAAAAGGGTTCGGCTACCTCCGCCTGGAGAAGGGGTCGGTGAGGAGTTCACGTTATGCCCATAAAAACCTGCTGTGAAAGTCTTTTTGGTTATATGTTAATTATGAAAAACATTAAGATAATTTGTTATCTAATATGCGTTTTATGTATTTTTAAAGTGCGTAATTGCGGCTGGGGTGCCTGGGTTTCCAAAGGGACGGTGCCAATCGCTCTCAGCGCAGGTTTGCATAGTGCGAAGTTGTCTAGGCCACTGTCATTCTTCACAGGTGTCCAGGCGTTGCGCCGGGCAGAAAATGACAGTACGCAGCCAAGTCAGCTGTGAGTAAACGATGGGGGTATTTTTACCCTCTCAGCGAACCAGTGAGGATTCGTCATGTTCAAATTATTGGCAACCACATGCGTCATGTTCAGCCTGTTGCTCGGCGCCCAGTTCAGCGTGGCCTCGCAAATGGAGGCGGGTGTCCACGCCATGCAGTCTCAGTTGAGCGGTAGCTCGGGGACGGTTTCTTGCACCGACACAGAAGAAAGAAAGTAACGCAGTACCCCCACCCCATCAGCCTGGGGTAGCGCCTGCTCCCGCAATGGGGGCAGGCGTGCCTGGGGTCAAATGACGTAAAACCCATGGGTCCCATCACGGGCCAGTTGCTCCACCAGACCGAACTCCCAATCCAGATAAGCCTGCATGGCTTCCTTGGGGTTGTCGGTGCCTTCGTACGGCCGGCGGTAGCGGTCGATGCGCGGCGAGGCCAGGTGGGTTTCGCCTTCTTCCAGTGGCAGTTGCGCGTTGATCCAGGCGGCGGTGCCGTCTTGCAGCAGGAACACCTGTTTGCCGGTGATCGCTTCGACTTCGGCCACCGCCAGGCGCGCCAGTTGGCTGCTGCCGCAGGTCAGCACATAACGCTGGGCGGCGGGTATCTTGGCCAGGGCCTCGGGCAGTTGCGCACGCAACGCCCACCAGGCGCCGGGGATATGGCGTTTGACGTAGTTGGCGCTGGCGGTGAAGTCCAGCACCACCGTGTCGCCATGGGTGAGCCATTCGGCGAGGGTGTGCGGGCTGATCAGTTCGGCCTGGGGCGGCGCGGGCACCGGGGCGACCCAGGCGCCTTTCGCGCTGAAATGCGCTGCCTGCAGGTCATCCAGCACATGCACCTCCCAGCCCAGTTGGGCCAGCCAGGACGCGGACATATTCGCCCGCACGCCATCGTCGTCCGCCAGTACCAGGCGTGCCCCGCGCACGCTGGCGACATGGTCGGTTTCCTGTACCAGCTGGCCGCCGGGTGTGGAGCGTGCGCCGGGAAGGTGGCCGGCTTCGAATTCTTCCGGGGTGCGCACATCGAACAGGTAGGTGGTGCGGGTGGTGTCCTGCTGCCAGGCTTGCAGGTCGGCCAGGGTGGCACGACCGACGCGGGCCTTGTCGGCGACGCGGCGGGCATCGACGGCGGCGATCTGGCGATGTTCTTCCGAGGTCGGGGCAAAGCGCCGCGACTGGCCGTGGGCGAGTTTCTGCCCGGCGAGGGTCCAGCCGATGGTGCCGTTGCGCAGCGCAGACACCGGGTTGGCCACGCCGGCATTGATCAGCGACTGGGTACCGATAATGCTGCGGGTACGCCCGGCGCAGTTGACGATGATGCGGGTGGCCGGGTCGGGCGCCAGTTCGCGCGCGCGCAACACCAACTCGGCACCGGGCACGCTGATGCCGGTGGGGATGCTCATGGTTTGGTATTCGTCGAAACGGCGGGCGTCGAGCACCACCACATCGGCCTGGCTGTCGAGCAGCGCCTGCACTTCTTCAGCGGCGAGGGACGGCGTGTGGCGCTCGCTTTCCACCAGCTCGCCAAAGGCCTTGCTCGGCACGTTCACATCGATAAACAGCTCGCCACCGGCCCGGCGCCAACCGTCCAGGCCACCTTCCAGCAGGCTGACCTGGGTGTAGCCCAGCGCAACCAGGCGTTCGGCGGCACGGGCGGCCAGGCCTTCACCGTTGTCGTAGACGGTGACCTGGGTATCGCGGCGTGGAATGCGCGAATACACCTCCAGTTCCAGCTTGGACAGCGGGATATTCGCCGCGAACAGCGGGTGGGATTCGGCAAACGGCGCTTCTTCGCGCACGTCCACCAGGGCGACTTCTTCACGGTCCAACAGGGCCTGGCGAATCCGGGCAAAGCTACGGGTCGATACGGTGGTCATAGGGCAGGGCTCTTTTCTTTGGACAAATCCCAGATATTCGGGAGGAAGGCATTGGAATAACCGGAGATAAACAGTTTCTCGCTGCCGTCGGGCTGGTACACCGCACGGCGCACCGCGCCGATATTGGCGCCGTACACATGAATGCTGATCGACACCTGGTCGCTGTGGGCATTGCTCACCTGGTGGATGTCGCCGACCTTGGGAGACACCGCTTCGACCTGGCCCGGCACCAGTTGAATCGGCTGGCCTTCGGCGACCAGGCTGCCGTCGGGTGCGCGTTGGAAGCCTTGGGAGAACTCTGCGCCGCGCAGCATGCCGATCAGCCCCCACACCCGATGGTCGTGGATCGGCGTGCTTTGCCCCGGCCCCCAGACAAAGCTGACGATGCTGAAACGCTGGCGCGAATCGGCATGCAGCAGGAACTGCTGGTAGCGCTCGGGGTCGGGTTGGGCAAATTCATCGGGGAGCCAGTCGTCATGGCTGACCAATTGCGCCAGCAGCTTGCCGCCACGGTGTAACAGGTCGCCTTCCCGTGGATTGCCGTCGATCAATTCCGCCAGGGCGCCTATGAAGGCTCTGAGTCTCTCGGGGTGTCGGGCCTGGGTCATGGCACTTCCATCGTGTGGTCGCAGGGATGGGGTTATCTAAGCATAATGTTTATAGTTAATATGCTATTTTTTAATGATTAGCTTATAGCTGAAGGTAATTTAGAACCGGTCTGAATAGCGTTAGACGTTATCGATTGCAGCACGGGCTATTCACGCCACGTTCCTGCAACTATGCTTCACACACATCTTAATGACTGTTCTCTATGTGCGGCCCAAATGAAAATTGACGATATCGATGCCTTTGTCGAAGTGATTCGTTGCCAGTCCATCAGCCATGCCGCCGAGTCGTTGCAATTGACCCAGCCGGCCATTACCCGCCGCGTGCAGAACTTCGAGCAGGCGCTGGGCGTGGAGCTGTTCGACCGCAACACCAAGCCCCTCAAGCCGACATTGATCGGCACCCGCGTCTATGAGCAGTGCCGGTTGATCCTGCGCGAGATGGATGCCCTGCGCGAGCTGGTGGCCACCGACGCACCGCCCACCGGCCTGCTGCGCCTGGGGGTGCCGCAGACCATCGGCGACGTGGTGCTGCTGGACGCGCTCAAGCACCTGCGCAGCGAATACCCCGACTTGCGTGCCCAGGTCGCCACCGGCTGGGGCAGCCAGTTGGTGGGCAAGATCGAACGCGGCGAACTGGACGCGGCGGCGGCGCTGTTCCCGGCAGGCAAGATCTTCCCGGACAACATCGTCGGCGAGTCCATCGGCAAGATGGAACTGGTGGTGGTCTGCGCCAAGGCCCAACTGCCGAAGAAACCCTGCAAGCTGGCCGATGTGTACCAGAACGGCTGGGTCCTCAACCCGGACGGCTGCGGTTTCCGCGCCGGCTTGCAGCGCACCTTGTCCGATCAGGGCCTGGCCCTGCGGGTCAACCTGGAGACCTTCGGCACCGAACTGCAACTGGGCCTGGTGGCCGACGGCCTGGGCTTGGGCCTGGTGCCACGGCCGTTGCTGGAACGCAGTGCGCACCGTGAGCAGCTGGCGGTGATGCCGCTCAAGGATTTCAAGCCGGTGATGGATCTGTGGCTGATCTATCCGCACTTCCTGGGCAACTTGCAGGGGCCGGTGGATGCATTTGGCAAGCGGGTGGCGGCGTCGCTGCATAAAGTCCGCGACGCCGCGTAACCCTGTGGGAGGGGGCTTGCCCCCGATGACGGCCTCTGGGCCGACCATTTTTTTGGATTGGACCGGGTACATATCCGTTGCTGCGGTAACGGCGGCTTAGGGTTCCGCCCTGACGGCGGCTCACTTTGGAAAAGCCCCAAAGTAAGCAAAGGGCTCTTGCCCCACCACTCGGCACCTCGCCTAGGCTCGGTGTGCCCGGAATCCGACAGTGATTTGGGGGGCCGCCGCCACGCGCCATCCATGGCGCGGGGCGGCTAAACCGGCATCCCTGCCGGTTTACCCCCCAAATCACTGTCGGATTCCGGCCAGCGTGGTTAACGGGGCGCCTGAGATCAAGATCAAGATCAAGATCAAGATCAAAAGCAAGATCAAAAGCAAGATCAAGGGCGGCTCGCTTCGCATCGGTGTTAGCGTTGCGGGAGATACTCATGGCCATCGGGGGCAAGCCCCTCTTATCAAACTTAAAATAACTGAATGATTTTAGAGGGTTAAAATTTCACCCTGAAGTCTTGAGTCTTGCCTGAACAATTTCAGGCGACCGCATTCTTGTGGCAAGCCCGCTCGCCACAGTTTGCTGCGCGACAGCGCTGCGTCGAAGAGGTCGTGGGATCTACCACATTTGCCCTGAATTATTGGTAAGGGTTATATGAAAAAAAATAATAATTAGCTTAGATTAAAATGTGCTTTTTATTATTTTTGGCCATCCCCTAGGCTTGCCTGGAAGTCCTTAAGGCCATCCAGGAAGTTTTGCCATGAGCAGCGTCACCTCGATCACCAATCTCACCAGCAATGTTCGCCAGCGCGTTACCCCGCAAGAGTGGGAGGTGCGCGTCAAACTGGCCGCCGCTTATCGCCTGGCTGCCTTGTACAAGTGGACCGACCACATCTATACCCATTTCTCCGCCCGCGTGCCGGGGCCGGAGGAGCATTTCCTGATCAACGCCTTCGGGTTGTTGTTCGATGAAATCAGCGCGTCCAACCTGGTCAAGGTCGACCTCGACGGCACTATCGTCGATGACCCTACCGGCCTGGGCATCAACTACGCCGGTTATGTGATCCACAGCGCGATCCACGGCGCACGCCATGACCTGCAGGCGGTGCTGCACACCCACACCCGCGACGGCATTGCGGTGTCGGCGCAGAAGGACGGCCTGCTGCCAATCTCCCAGCATTCCATTGGTTTTTCCGGGCGCGTGGCGTACCACGGGTATGAAGGCGTGGCCCTCGACCTGGACGAACGCGAGCGGCTGGTGGCGGACCTGGGCGACAAAAGCGTGATGATCCTGCGCAACCATGGCTTGTTGACCGCCGGCGTCAGTGTTGAACATGCGTTTGCGCAGCTGCAACAGTTGGAGCGCGCGTGCAATATCCAGGTGGCGGCGCAGGCGGCGGGGAATGCGGAGTTGATCTTCCCGCCGGCCGAAGTGGTGGCGAAAGTCGAACAACAGGCCAAGGTGTTTGCCAGTGGCGAAGGACCGGGGGTGGCGCGGCATTGGAATGCGCTGATTCGGCAGTTGGAGCGGACTGATACCGACTACAAGAACTGATTTCGAACCAGGTGAAAATCAAAATGTAGGAGAGGGGTTGCCCCCTCCCACATGGGTTTTGTGGTGTTCTTGCTCACGCGACCTGTTTGGCCTGCTCGCGTTCAGCAATCAACTGCCGGGTGAGGGGGATCAACCGCTTGCCATAGTCGATCGCATCATTGAGCGGATCAAACCCACGGATCAGGAAGGTGGTGATGCCGAGGTCGTAATAATCGACCAATGCCTCTGCCACCTGTTCGGCGGTCCCCACCAACGAGGTGGAATTCCCCTGCGCCCCCAGCAACCCGGCAATCCCCGTCCACAAACGCTTGTCCAGCCGCGAGCCCTGCGCCGCCGCCGCCAGCAACCGGCGCGAGCCTTCATTCGGCGGTTCACGCCGCACAAAGCCATTCTTTTCGGCCAGCTCGGTGGCCTGTTGCAGGATGCTGTCGGCACGGGCCCACGCCTGTTCTTCGGTCGCGGCGAGGATCGGCCGCAGCGACAGGCTGAAGCGAATCGTGCGCCCATGCCTGGCCGCTTCGGCGCGCACCTGGGTCACGATCTCGCGTACCTGCTCATAGGTTTCGCCCCACAGCGCGTACACATCGGCATGCTTGCCCGCCACTTCAATCGCGGCCTTGGACGATCCGCCAAAGTACAACGGGATATGCGGCTGCTGCGGCGACTTCACCGCGGAGTGGGCGCCTTCGACCTGGTAGTAGGTGCCGGCAAAGTCGAAGGGCTGATCGCTGGTCCATTCCTGGCGGACCACGCTCAGGTATTCATCGGTGCGCGCGTAGCGTTCGTCCTTGCCGATATGGCTGCCATCGGCGCGCAGTTCGCGGTCGTCGCCGCCGGTGATGATATGCACGGCGGTGCGCCCGCCATTGAACACATCGAGGGTGGCGAACTGGCGGGCGGCCAGGGTGGGTTGGGCGAAGCCCGGACGGTGGGCGATCAGGAACTGCAGTTTTTTCGTCACGCTGGCGGCATGGGCGGCGATCAGCGTGCTGTCCGGGCTGTTGGAATGGAACGCCACCAGCGCGCGGTCGAAACCGGCTTCTTCGTGGGCGCGGGCCACGGTTTCCACGTAGTCCGGTTGCAGGGTAGGGCCGCTGCGCGGGTGGATCTCGGAAGCGTGGTGACCGCCGATATAGCCGATGAATTCAATGCTCATGGTCTGTCCTTGTCGAGTAGGGAGTGAGTACCTCCGCCGGGCAGGGGGTCGGTCATGCTCGTCCACGGTAGGGGCCGCGACAGCCGCTGTAAAATGCCGTTTGGTTCTAACCTAATTATTAAAATATAGAATCATATTTAGGTGTTATGATCAGTAAATTGCATTTTGAGCGCGTTGCTGACCCTAGATAACGTTGTGTTTTTGCCGGGCCTGAGGTCTGATGAGCGCCGAAAATGGCACGTCGAAGGTTAAGCAGTGATGCGGGCAGAACTTGCGCAATATGGCGGCATTACCGTCATGATTCCGGCCGCACTGGTGATTGCTGTCTGGTTAAGGTATTCCACGCCGTGGGCATTGCGGGCCTGGATAATAACGCTGGGTATTACTTATTCGATCGTGGCGGCCAGCAAGTTGCTGTTTAAAGGTTGGGGCTTATCCTTCCAGCACTTGGATATTGCTGTAATAAGTGGCCATGCCATGAACACCTGTTTGATGGTCACGGTGGCAACGAGTTTGTTGGCCCGCCAGTTCAACCAGGCCTGGCGTTGGCCGGCGGCGCTGGCGGGATTGGTGATAAGTATCGGGTTCAGTGCTTATTGTGTCGCGCCTTATATACATCCGCTGAATGAAGCCCTGGCCGGTGCCGCACTGGGTGCGACAGCGGCCAGTGTGTTCCTGTGGCGTATTGATGCCGCGCCCATCAAGGTATCCCCCGTGTTCATCGGCGGCGGGCTGGTGTTTTTGCTGGTCTGTGGGCTGGTGCCCAAGTACAACGCGGAGTGGCTGCTCAACCGCGTCGCAGTGACCCTCTCAGGTGCCGACCAGGCCCATCAGGAGCCTGCCTGGCGCCTGGAAACCGCGCACCGGAAGGCCGAGTAGGTCGCCAGGTCCAGCGCCAGGTTGCTTTCCACCATCAGCGCCAGCAAGGTCGTCTGCGCGTTGAAGCGCCGCGCATTGCCACGGCGCTGCGCGCGTTTCATCTGCTGGAACAGTGCATGGGTGATCTGCTGCGGGGAGCTGCCGCGCAACAGGTCCAGCCAATGGCCGATGACCCGGGTGTTGCGCTGGTACTGCGCGCCCTGCACCGGTTCGGCAAACCCCTCGAACATCCCCGTCAGCCTGCGCAACGCATAGCCGCGTCTCAAGCCCGCCCACAGGCTCATGGCCGCTCCTCGGTGCCGCAGATATTGGCCAGCAGTTCGGCCGTCTTGACCTGCATGAACTGGCTGTCGCCGCGACTTTCCACGCACAGGCACACCGACAACGGGTCACTGACCTGCAACTTGAAGCGCCAATCGGCGAACACCATGGAAAACCCGGCACCGGACGCGTCGCTGTCCAGTGAGTTATCGGCATACAACACCTGCAGGCGTTCGACGACATGGGATGAATCATGCACTTCCACTTGAATATTTCCCGAAGAAGGAAATAGGCCAATACGCTCTACCAATAACTTTGACGTGTTCATGGCCGTCCCCTGTCTGGTGCATTCAAATCGCACTTTATTATGGGACGGTACAAAAATACCGGAATGTTAGTTTTAGTCGGTTAATGCCGGGATTGTTATTTTTTGTCTTGCGCGATAGATGGTCTCGGTTTGTAGGCTGTGGTCATAATTACTCGGTCGTTAGTTGCAACTCATTAAATAAGGTCGTCCCTTTTGCCGAAGAATAAGTGTGCGGTGCGTGGGAGGTTGCCTTGTTCAAAAAGATATTGATTGTGTGCATCGGCAACATCTGCCGCAGCCCCACGGCGGAACACTTGCTGGGGGCCGCACTGACGTCCTCCGGAATCACGGTGAGTTCGGCGGGCTTGGCGGCGTTGCGTGACCATCCGCTGGAACCGACGGCCGGGCAAGTGCTGCAGGAGCATGGACATGTTCCCCGGGCACACAAGGCGCGGCAACTCAGCGTTGAAGCCGTGAGTGAGGCCGACCTGATCCTGGTGATGGAGCAACGGCACATCGACGGCGTGCTCGACCTCGCCCCCGAGGCGCGGGGCAAGGTCTTCCTGTTGGGCAAGTGGCAGCACGATCGCGAGATCACCGACCCCTATCGCCAGGGCAAGCCCGCCTTTGTGCAGGCCTATGCCTTGATCGAACAGGCCGCACAGGCCTGGGCCCAGCGCCTGGCGCGCTGACGCTCCCTCTTTAAACGATTGCAAGGACGAAGACGCGATTTATGTATTCACCCCAGAACGCTTCCCCTGAAAGCCCTCACCGTGACGAGATCGATGTGCTCGGCATGCTTGGCACTCTGATCGATCACAAATGGCTGATCGCCGGGATCACCGGCACCTGCATGCTGATCGGTGCCGCCTACGCGATTCTGGCGGCGCCGGTGTTCCAGGCGAATGCGTTGATCCAGGTGGAGCCGAAGAAGAACGACATGCTCGGTTTCTCCGACGTCAGTAGCCTGCTGGGCAAGGAATCGCCGGCGGTGACCGAGATCGAGCTGATCAAGTCGCGCACCATCATTGGCAATACCGTCGATACCCTGGCGTTGGACATCACTGTCACGCCGCAGCATTTTCCGTTGATCGGTGGCTTCCTCGCGCGGCGTTATGCGCCTGAACACAAGGGCGATATTGCGCCGCCGCTGTTCGGTTTCAGCCGCTGGTCGGCAGGGGGCGAGGCCCTGGCGCTGAGCAGTTTGAACCTGCCGACGGCGTTGCTCGGGACCACCCTGGTACTGGTGGCCGGCGAGGCCCAGGCCTACACGTTGTTTGATGAGGACGGCGTCGAGATCGCCGCAGGAAGCGTCGGCGTGCCGTTTGCCGCCGACGGCGTCGAGGTGCTGGTCAAGGAGCTGCGGGCCAATCCGGGCGCGCATTTCAAGATCGTGCGCAAGCCGCGCCTGGACGCGGTGGCCGACTACCAGGATCTGCTCACCGTGATCGAGCGCGGCAAGGAGTCGGGCATCATCAGCCTGTCCCTGGAGAGCACGCGCCCGGCCCTGGCGGTGCGGACGCTGAATGAAATCTCCAACCTGTATGTGAAGCAGAACGTCGACCGCACCTCGGCCGAGGCGGCGCAGAGCCTGTCGTTCCTCAATGACCAGTTGCCCCAGGTGCGTCGCGACCTGGAGAAGGCCGAGAACGCCTTGAACCGCTTCCAGACCCGCAGCAAATCCATCGACATCAGCCTCGAAGCCAAGGCCGTGCTCGACCAGGTGGTGGCCCTGGACACCGGCATCTCCGAACTCAAGCTGCAACAGGCCGAGATGGACCGCAAGTTCACCCCCCAGCACCCGGCTTATCGCGCCTTGATCGCCAAGCTGGCGGAACTCAATGCCAAGCAGGCGCAGATGACCAAGCGCGTCGAAGGCTTGCCCACGACCCAGCAGGAATTGCTCAGCCTGACCCGCGACGTGCAAGTGGGCACCGAGATCTACACCCAGTTGCTCAACCGCTCCCAGGAGCTCGACGTAATGCGCGCCGGCACCGTGGGCAACGTGCGTTTGATCGACAGTGCCGATGTCAACCTGGCCAAGCCTGTAGCGCCGCGCAAGGTCATCGTGGTGCTGCTGGCGATGCTGCTCGGCGGCATGCTCTCGGTGGGCATCGTGCTGGTGCGCAGCCTGCTCAACCGTGGCCTGGAAAGCCCGGATGAGATCGAGAAACTCGGCCTGCCGGTGTACGCCTCGATCCCCTTCAGCCTGTTGCAAAAGGCCGAGGAAACCAACGCCGCCAAGGGCCGCTCCGGCGCACCGTCGCTGCTGGCGGTCAATCACCCCCATGACCTGGTGATGGAAGCCATGCGCAGCCTGCGCACCAGCCTGCACTTCGCCATGCTCGAGGCCAGGAACAACCGCCTGATGATCACCGGCCCGAGCCCCGAGGTGGGCAAGACGTTTGTCTCGGCCAACCTGGCGGCGATTGTCGCGCAGTCGGGCCAGCGCGTGCTGTTGATCGATGCCGACATGCGCAAGGGCTACTTGCACAAGATGCTCGGCAAGGCGGTGGAGGCGGGGTTGTCCGACCTGCTCGCCAAGCGCTGTGATCTGCAGGAAGCGATTCACCCGACCGCCGTGGAGCGCTTCGATTTCATCGGCCGTGGGCAGATCCCGCCCAACCCATCGGAACTGCTGATGCACCCCAACTTCGCCGCGTTGCTGGCCGAAGTCAGCGAGCGCTATGACCTGGTGATCATCGACACGCCGCCCTTGCTGGCGGTGACCGATGCCGCGATTGTCGGGCGCCAGGCCGGCACCAGCCTGATGGTCACCCGTTTTGGCGTGAACTCGGCGAAGGAGATCGAGTTGACCCTGCGCCGCTTCCATCAGAACGGCATCGAGCTCAAGGGTGCGATCTTCAATGGTGTGGAAAAACGCCGGTCCGCCAGCTACGGCTATGGCGACTACGGCTACTACAGCTACGCCTATCAGTCCGACAAGGCCTGACGACCATGAGCAAAGTGCTTGAAATGCCGCGCTCGTTGTCGCGACGGTTTCGCCTCAACGTGCTGAGCTACGGCTACACCCAACTGGTGACGCTGGCGGCGCAACTGGTGCTGGTGCCGTTCTTCCTGCACGCCTGGGGCACCGGGCGCTATGCCGATTGGCTGGTGCTCACCGGTATTCCGTCGATGCTCAGCCTGCTGGACCTGGGTGTGGCCCAGGCGTCGGCCACCAGCGCCACGCTGCGTGCGAGCCAGGGCGATGTGCCGGGGGCGCGGCGCAGTGTGCAGACCGCGCTGGCCTTTACCCTGGCGGTGGTCGCGCTGGTGATGGTATTCGCCCTGACCTTGGGCCAGTGGCTCGACTGGGTGTCACTGCTCGGGCTCAAGACCTTGACCGCCGAGCAGGCCGGCCTGGTGGTGCTGTTCATGTCCGGCTACCTGTGCACGCGCTTGCTGGGTGGGCCGATCGACGCCTGGTTTCGCACCATCGACAGAACCGTCGGCGGCGTCTTCATCATGGCCAACCGCAGGACCCTGGACATTGTGCTGTCCATCGTCGTGCTGCTGCTGGGTGGCTCCGAACTGCAATTGGCCCAGGGCATGTTTTTCAGCCAGGTGCTGTTCCTGGTGCTGGTGACCCTGTTTGTGCGGCGGATTTCACCCTGGCCGCTGCTGGGGCTGGGGTCGGCGTCCTGGGCCGAGTTCCGTGGTATCTGGAAACCGGCGCTGGGCAGCGCGGCGATCCCGCTGGCGCAGGCGATCACCCTGCAAGGCGGCCTGCAAGTGCTCAACCAGATCGCCGGCCCGGCGGTGGTGGTGGGTTACACCATGGCGCGCACCCTGATGCGCCTGATCATCCAGTTGGGCATCACCTGCAGCAACGCCCTGACCCCGGAGATCTCACGGCTGGCCGGGCGCGGCGAGTTCGAACAGGCACGACGCTTTACCCAGCGCGCCAGCTCCCTGGTACTGGGCCTGTGCCTGCTGGTGTATGCCGCGGGGATCTGGGCCGGGCCGCAGGTCATCCTGCTGTGGAGCCATGGCCTGGTGCAGGTCGATCGCCTGTCCTTGGCGCTGATCGGCTCCCATACGATTTTGAATGTGGCCTGGTTCATCCTCGCGGCGATGCTGATTTCCACCAATCGCCACACCCTCACCTCAGTGATCTATGCGCTGAGCAGCGTGGCAGCCTTGCTGCTGTGGCTGGCATGCAAGGAGCGCATCGATCCGCTGCTGGGCGCGTCGCTGTTGCTGTCGCTGCCGGAACTGGTGGTGTTGGTGTACCTGCGGGTGATTCGCGTGGGGGAGGTCGGCCCATGATGCTGTCCCAGGCGCGCCTGACCCTCTACCTGCCGCTGACGTTCTTCGCCTTGCCCCTGGCGCTGAGCAACAACCTCTCGCAACCGGTGGCGTTGCTGCTGTTGCTGCCGTTCGTGGTGTACGCGGCGCGTGGCTTTACCCGCGCGCTGCCATTGCTGGCGCTGGTGGTTGCGTCCAGTGTGTTGCAGGTATTGGTGAGCAGTGGGGCGAACATCTCGCTGTACCAGTTCCTGCGCTCCGGCATTCCGTTTTTCTATTTTGTGCTGCTGCTGGCCGGGTACCGCCATGTGCTGGCCCATGTGGAAACAATCGCCCGGGCCCATAGTGTCAACTACCGGCGCATCCTCGAACGCATCATCTACATCTTCGCCCTTGGCCAGTTGCTCCAGGTCAGCCTGTATGGCGTGGGCATCGACCTGACCAACGCCGCGTCCAAGTCCAGCGACGAAGTCGGGCGGATCATGTTGTTCCCCACCAGCTCGGCGGTGCTGCTGTTTTTCTATGCCTGTTGCCAGCGCAGGATCGGCTTGATGCTGATTCTCGCGGTCACGCTGCTGGCGGCCGGGTCCAAGACCATCCTCGCGGCGATGGCGGTGATGATCCTGTTGTCGGCGATTACCCAGCGCAAGCTCAAGTCGTTGGCGGTGCTGGTGGTGGCCATCGGCGCGCTGGGCACGCTGACGTTCTATGCCAGCCCCTTGGCGGTGTCGCGCTTTGCCACTTACCTGTTCGAGGAGAAGGGCGAGGACGTGACCCGTGCGTTCGAGATCGCCCATGCCAAGGAATCGTTTCTCGACAACCCGGCCACGGTGTTCCTGGGCAATGGCCTGGCCAAGCAATTGACCCCCGGCGTGCCCACCAATGACGAGCGCTGGTTCGAGAACTCCAAGTTCGATATCGAGAACGGCTACTGGGGCGTGACCGCCAAGCTGGGGGTGCTCGGCGTGGCGCTGTTTTGCCTGCTGTTCAGCGGTTTGCCGCGCAGCCCGGTATCCCTGGCCGTGGTGGCGATCCTGCTGATTTTCTCGTTCAAGACCAGCTACCAGTTCTTCACCACCTTCGATGGCAGCTACCTGCTGGTGTGGTCGATGTTCATCGGCCTGCTCAACAAGGCTGCGCCTGCACGCCAGGCGGTTTACCCCAATTACTTACTGAAACAGGCTGGATCATGAACGCACCTGCTAGCCCCATCAGGGCCGGGATACTGACGTACCACTTCAGCGAAAACTTCGGCGCGGTGCTGCAAGCCTATGCCTTGCAGCGCTGGTTGCAGCAACAGGGCTTGCAGGTAAGCCTGATCAACTACCACCCGGCCTACGTGGAGGATGGCAGCGAGATCCGCCAGCTGTTCAACCCGCGCCAGCTCAAGGCCAACCTCAAGGCCCTGTACCTCAAGGCCCTGGCGTTGAAAACCCGGGTGCTGGGGCCGAATGCCCAGTCGCGCCAGTTCGAGGCGTTCAAAACGCGCTTCCTGAATATCCAGGCGCCGCGTTACGCCCACGCCCACCAGCTCCACCAGGCGGTGGCCGGCCAGCAGTTGCTGGTGGCCGGCAGCGACCAGATCTGGAACCCCTCGGGCCAGACCGGCCTCGACCCGGCGTACTTCCTGGCCTTCGACTGCGACAAGGCGATCCGGCGCATCTCCTACGCCGCGAGTTTCGGCAAGGAATACCTGGAGCCGCAGTACCATGCCGAAGCCGAGGGTCTGCTCAGGCAACTGTCGGCGATCAGTGTGCGCGAGGAGAGCGGGGTGAGCATCGTGCAGCAGGTCTCGGGGCTGGCTGCCCAGTGCGTGCCGGACCCGACGCTGCTGCACCGCGACTATTCGGCGCTGCTCGCCACGTCCACCCAGACCCGCACCGGCCACGTGTTCTGCTATGCGCTGCGCACCGGCGTGGGCGTGCGCGAAGTGGCCCAGGCGCTGTCGCGGCAGGTGGCCGGGCCGATTGTCTCGCCGTACAACGCGCACCGGCGCTGGCGGCAGATCGGCGAGACCGTGCAGGTGGGCCCGCAGGATTGGCTCAAGTTGCTCAAGGAGAGCGCCTACGTGGTGACCAACTCCTTCCACGCCACGGTGTTCGCGATCATTTTCGAGAAGCCGTTTATCGCCGTGGGGTTGCCGGGCAACAAGGCCTCGCTGAACGCCCGTGTGCGCAACCTGCTGGAGAAGCTGGAGCTGTCGCAACGCTTCCTGCCGGCAGACGATGCCGACCAGGTGCACGCCTTGATCGCGGCGCCCATCGACTGGGTGGCGGTGCGGGCCCGGCGCCAGGCCCTGCAACAGGTGGGCGAGCGCTACCTGTTGGAACAACTGGCGGCGCTGCGGCCATGAGCGACTTCGCGCAACTCAAGTACGTCGACACCCTGCCGCGCAGCAACAAGGCGCGCCGGCTGTTGTGGGGCATCGTCTACCAGCTGCTGTTTCGTCCCACGCCGCGCTGGATGCTGCACAACTGGCGGCGTTGGTTGCTGCGCTGCTTTGGCGCCAAGGTCGGCGTGGGCTGCCGCATCGCGCCCACGTGCAGCATCTGGGCACCGTGGAACCTGGAGATCGGCGACTACACCGCCATCGGCGATGGGGTCGATGTGTACGCCATGGCCAAAATCACCCTGGGCTCCAAAGTCACCATCAGCCAGCGCAGCTTCCTGTGCACCGGCAGCCACGACACCCGCAGCCTGCTGCGGCCCTTGGTGACTCGCGAGATCGTGATCAAGGACCACGTGTGGGTCGCCGCCGAGGCCTTTATCCACCCCGGTTGCGTGCTGGAGGAGGGCTGCGTGGTCGGCGCGCGCTCGGTGGTCACGGCCAGCCAGCCGGCCTGGATGATTTGCGTCGGTGCGCCGTGCCGCCCCCTCAAAACGAGAGACATCGCACTATGAAACAGGTGAAACCCATGATGGATAAGGCATGGAAGTTGATGTATTTCGTCAGCGAGTTCTTTCGCGACATGCTCACGTTTATTCGCCACAACGGTTACTCGCCGTTGGAAAGCCGCAACAAGAAGCTGTTCTACAAAATCCTCATCGAAACCCACACCGTGGAAAAGGGCCTGTCCCTCAAGGAACCCAAGCCGCTGTTCGGCAAGGACAAGATCAACGGCATCATCCATATGCTCAACGAATACGACCGCACGTATTCGGCGCTGCCGGTGGAGATGGCCCTCGGCGCGTTCCAGGGTTACCTCGAGCTGCACCGCACCCTCGGCATCAGCGACGACTTCGTGTTTTACCTGGATGCCTATGTGGAGCACCTCAAGCGCGACGGCACCGCCGGCAGCGGCGGCATCAAGCGTGCGGCGCCGTGGCTGGGCAATGGCGGGCTGGATGCCAAGGCGTTCCTTCAATCGCGCTCCAGTTGCCGCATGTTCCAGGCCGGCAAGATCGACAGTGGCCTGCTGACGTCCCTGGTGGAGCTGGCGCAGTCGTCACCCTCCCAATGCAACCGGCAGTCGTCGCGGGTGCATGTGTATCAGGACCGCGCGGTGATCGCGCAGCTGCTGGAGCTGCAAGGCGGCTCGCGCGGGTTTGCGCAGTCGGTGGACAACCTGTTTGTGGTCACGTCCGAAGTCACCGCCTGGGGCGGCGCGGGGCAGCGCAACCAGCTTTACGTCGACGGTGCGTTGTTTTCCATGGGCCTGCTGCTGGCCTGCCACGCCAATGGCCTGGGCGCGTGCCCGCTGAACCTGGCGATCCTCAATTCGGTGGAAAAGAAGATCCGTGGCATCGGCGCCATCCCGGCCAGCGAGCGGTTGATCATGATGATCGCCGTGGGGCTGCCCCTGGAAAGCCACTTCCGGGCCGCGCGTTCACCGCGCCGGCTCACCACCGAAGTCCTGCAGATGCACGGTGGCTGATATGAAGCGCGAAACCGTCAGTGTGATCATCCTCACCTACAACGAAAGCCTGCATATCGCCCGGGCCATCGAGTCGGTACGGGCCTTCAGCGACGAAGTGCTGGTGGTCGATTCGTTTTCCACCGACGACACCTGCGACATCGCCCGGCGCCATGGCGCGCTGGTGGTGCAGCACGCCTTCGTCAACCAGGCCAAGCAGTTCCAGTGGGCGCTGGATCACCTGCCGATTACCGGCAACTGGACGATGCGCCTGGACGCCGACGAAATCATCGAGGCCGACCTTGCCGCCGCGATCAATACCCGGCTGCCGACCCTGGCCCGGGACATCACCGGCATCAACTTCAAGCGCAAGCATATCTTCATGGGGCGCTGGGTGCGCCATGGCGGCCGCTACCCGTTGAAGATGCTGCGGCTGTGGCGCACCGGCCAGGGGCGCATGGAGGACCGTTGGATGGACGAGCACATCTCGGTCGCCGAGGGCCGCACCATCACCCTCGACGGCGGGTTTGCCGACCATAACCTGCATGACTTGACCTTCTTCACCCACAAGCACAACCAGTACGCCACCCGCGAAGCGATTGAAGTGCTTAACGCGCGGCTGGGGCTGTTTGCGATACGCGATGAACTGCATGCCGGGCAGAGTTCGTTCCAGGCCAAGGCCAAGCGCCTGGTCAAGAACCGCGTGTACAACCGCGTGCCGTTCACCCTCAGTTCCACCGCGTATTTCCTGTGGCGCTACATCATCCAGCTGGGGTTTCTCGATGGCCGCAGCGGCCTGGTCTATCACCTGCTCCAGGGCTATTGGTACCGCTTTCTGGTGGGCGCCAAAGTGCTCGAACTGGAAACCGCGATTGCGCACTTAAACGATAAGGAAGCCATTGTCCGGGAACTCTCAAAGTTGACCGGCCATAACTTGAACCTGCCCACACCGAAGTAACTGAGCGTTTTCAACAAACACCCAAGTCTGGGTGTCGGCCTTCGCTCGCCTATCAATTGGGAGACAGACATGAATAAAGTCGCGCTTATTACCGGGATCACCGGTCAGGATGGCTCGTACCTGGCCGAGCTGCTGCTGGAAAAAGGCTATACCGTGCACGGCCTCAAGCGCCGTTCTTCGTCGTTCAATACCCAGCGCATCGATCATATTTACCAGGACCCCCAGGCCCTGCGTAAAAACCTGATCCTGCACTATGGCGACCTGGCGGATTCGTCGAACCTGACGCGTATCATCCAGCAGATCCAGCCCGATGAAATCTACAACCTCGGCGCCCAATCCCATGTGGCGGTGAGCTTCGATTCGCCGGAATACACCGCCGATGTGGATGCCCTCGGCACCTTGCGCATCCTCGAGGCGATCCGCCTGCTGGGCCTGGAAAAGAAGACCCGTTTCTACCAGGCCTCGACCTCCGAGCTGTACGGGCTGGTGCAGGAAACCCCGCAGAAGGAAACCACGCCGTTCTACCCGCGTTCGCCCTATGCGGTGGCCAAGCTGTACGCCTACTGGATCACCGTGAACTTCCGCGAAGCCTATGGGCTGTATGCGTGCAACGGCATCCTGTTCAACCACGAGTCGCCGCGTCGCGGTGAAACCTTCGTGACGCGCAAGATCACCCGCGCCCTGAGCAACATCGCCCTGGGCCTGGAACAGTGCCTGTACATGGGCAACATGGATGCACTGCGCGACTGGGGCCATGCCAAGGACTACGTGCGCATGCAGTGGATGATGCTGCAACAGGAACACCCCGAGGACTTTGTCATCGCCACCGGTGTGCAGTATTCGGTGCGCGACTTTATTCGCTGGTCGGCGGCGGAGCTGGGGCTGCATCTGCGCTTTGTCGGCGAGGGCGTGGAAGAGGTAGCGGTGGTCGAGCGGATCGACGGCGACCTGGCGCCGGGCATCCTGGTGGGCGATGTGATTGTGCGCGTCGACCCGCGTTACTTCCGCCCGGCGGAAGTCGAGACGCTGTTGGGCGACCCGTCCAAGGCCAAGCGCCTGCTCGGCTGGGTGCCGGAAATCAGCGCCCAGGAAATGTGCGCGGAGATGGTCCGCGAAGACCTCAAGGTCGCCCAGCGCCACGCCTTGTTGCGCCTGCACGGGCATGACGCACCGATTGCCGTGGAGAACTGAGCATGGCACGTGACTTTGATGCGCGGATCTTCGTGGCCGGCCATCGCGGCATGGTCGGCTCGGCCATCGTGCGGCGCCTGTGGGCCTTGGGCTACACACAGTTGCTCACGGCCGGTCGTGACGAACTGGACCTGCTCGACCCGGCCGCGGTGCAGGCGTACTTCGCCCGGCACCGTGTGGACCAGGTGTACCTGGCGGCCGCCAAGGTCGGCGGGATTCACGCCAACGCAACGTACCCGGCCGATTTCATCTACCAGAACCTGATGATCCAGGCCAACGTGATCCACGCCGCCCACAGCCATGGCGTGGAGAAGCTGTTGTTCCTGGGCTCGTCCTGCATCTACCCGGTGCATGCCCCGCAACCGATGATCGAAGCGGTGTTGCTCGACGGCGCGCTGGAACCCACCAACGAACCCTACGCGGTGGCCAAGATCGCCGGGATCAAGCTGTGCGAAAGCTACAACCGCCAGCATGGCCGCGATTACCGCAGCGTGATGCCCACCAACCTGTACGGGCCGGGCGACAACTACCACCCGCAGAACAGCCATGTGATCGCCGCCTTGCTGCGGCGCTTCCATGAGGCGACCCAGCGCGGCGATGAGGAAGTGGTTATCTGGGGCAGTGGCAAGCCACGGCGCGAGTTCCTGCATGTGGATGACATGGCGGCGGCCAGCGTGCATGTGATGGAGCTCAGCCAGGAACGCTACCGCGAGCAGACCCAGCCGATGCGTTCGCATTTGAACGTCGGTACCGGGGTGGATTGCACCATCGCCGAACTGGCCCAGGCGCTGGTGCGGGTCACCGGCTTCAAGGGGCAGTTGCGCTTTGACGCGAGCAAGCCCGACGGAGCACCGCGCAAGCTGCTGGATGTGAGCCGGATCAATGCCCTCGGCTGGGAAGCCTATGTGCCGCTGGAAGAGGGCCTGCGCGACGCCTACAACGCTTACCTCGCGGCCCTCGAACAGCCTCGGGGCCACTGATGAAGATCCTCCTGTACGGCATCAACTACAGCCCGGAGCTCACCGGCATCGGCAAGTACAGCGGTGAACAGGCGCGCTGGCTGGCAGGCCAGGGCCATGAGGTGCGAGTGGTGACGGCGCCGCCGTATTACCCGCAGTGGCAGGTGGGCGAGGGCTATTCGCCGTGGCGCTTTCGCACCGAGCAGGACGACGGCGTGACGGTGATTCGCTGCCCGCTGTATGTGCCACGCCAGCCCACGGCGTTGACGCGCCTGCTGCACCTGATGAGCTTTTCCGCCAGTTCGTTTTTGGCGGTCATGGGGCAGTGGCGCTGGAAACCGGACCTGGTGATCCTGGTGGTGCCCACGCTGTTTTGTGCGCCCCAGGCACTGTTGTTGGCCAAGCTGAGTGGCGCGCGCTCGGTGCTGCATATCCAGGATTACGAAGTGGACGCGATGTTCGGCCTCGGCATCGGTGGCGGCTCCCTTGTGCGGCGCCTGGCGTTTGGGCTTGAACGCTGGCTGTTGCGGCGCTTTGACCGGGTCTCGACGATTTCCAGCGGCATGCTCGACAAGGCCCGGGGCAAAGGCGTGAACGGCAAGCGCCTGCTGTTCTTTCCCAATTGGTCGGAGACCGCCCGCTTTCGCCAGGTGCCCCGCAGCCCCGGGCTGCTGCAGCGCCTGGGTGTGGCGCCGGGCCAAAGGGTGTTGTTGTACTCCGGCAATATCGGCGAGAAGCAGGGCCTGGAACTGATCCTCGACGCTGCCCAAGCCTATGCCGATCGCCCGGAGCTGGTGTTCCTGATCGTCGGCCAGGGCACCGGCAAGGCCCGCTTGCTCGAGCGTGTACAGCGCGATGGCCTGCGCAACGTGCTGTTTGCGCCGTTGCAGCCCTACGAGGATCTGCCGGTGCTGCTGGCCTCGGCCGACGTGCACCTGGTGATCCAGAAGCGCGGGGTGGCGGACGCGGTGCTGCCTTCCAAGCTGACCAATATCCTCGCGGTGGGCGGCCACGCCATCATCACCGCCGACCCCGGCACCACCCTCGGCCGCCTGTGCGAGGAACACCCGGGCATTGCGGTGCTGGCTGAACCGGAGTCCGTCGCCGCGCTGAACACCGGGATCGAGCGGGCACTGGCATTGCCTGCGCGCAATGAGGTGGCGCTGAACTACGCCAAGGAGTTCCTCGACAAGGAACGTATTCTGCAACGCTTTATGGCACAGGTCTGATGGGTATGTGGCTTGATTTACCGACCTTCAATACGGTCGTGGCATCGACGCCGCTGGTGGCGATCGACCTGGTGGTGAGAAACGCCCGTGGCGAGGTCCTGCTGGGCCTGCGCGTCAATCGGCCGGCCTATGGTTTCTGGTTCGTGCCCGGCGGGCGTATCCAGAAAAACGAACACCTCGACAACGCCTTCCGGCGCATCACCCGCGACGAACTGGGACACCCGTTCGAGCGCGCCGAGGCGCGGCTGATGGGGGTGTACGAGCACTTCTACGACGACAGCGTGTTCGCCAACGCCGGGGCCGGGCCGGACACCCATTACGTGGTGCTCGGCTATTGCCTGGACCTGGGCGAAGGCCAGACCCTGCAACCGCCCACGGAGCAACACCAGCATTACCGCTGGTGGTCCGAGGACGAACTGCGCATCAGCCCGCGGGTGCATGAACACACTCGCGCCTATTTCTGACTCTCTCTCCCGAGGACGCTCTCATGTTGTTACCGGTGATCATGGCAGGCGGTTCGGGGTCGCGCCTGTGGCCGCTTTCGCGGCAGCTGAACCCCAAGCAGTTCCTGCGCCTGACCGACGCGCACCTGTCGATGCTGCAGCAGACCATCACGCGGCTGGAAGGCGCCAACGTCGCGCTGCCGCAGTTGATCTGCAATGAGCAGCATCGCTTCCTGGTGGCCGAGCAATTGCGCCAGTTGGGCA
The DNA here is from genome assembly GCF_049132125.1 of Pseudomonas sp. NFX5. Taxonomy (NCBI): domain Bacteria; kingdom Pseudomonadati; phylum Pseudomonadota; class Gammaproteobacteria; order Pseudomonadales; family Pseudomonadaceae; genus Pseudomonas; species Pseudomonas sp. NFX5. Next base: position 181,237 of record NZ_JAFMZG010000002.1, on the reverse strand, counting down.
TGGAACAGGCCAGCATCCTGTTGGAACCGGTGGGGCGCAACACGGCGCCGGCCATCGCGCTGGCGGCGTGCAAGGCGCTGGCCGAGCACCAGGACCCGATCCTGCTGGTGCTGGCGGCGGACCATTTGATCGAAGACATCCCGGCGTTTCATGTCAGCCTGGAAGTGGCGCTGCCGCTGGCCCGCGACGGCAAGCTGGTGACCTTCGGGATCACGCCCACCTGCGCCCATACCGGCTACGGCTATATCGAACAAGGCGCGGCGGCGGGCGAGGGCGGTTATCGGGTCAAGCGCTTTGTGGAGAAGCCGGACGCCGCCACCGCTGCGGCGTACCTGGCCAGCGGCGGGTATTACTGGAACAGCGGCATGTTCATGTTCCGCGCCAGCCGGTACCTGGAGGAGCTGGAGCGCTTCCAGCCGGCCATCCTCGAGGCCTGTCGCGTGGCGCTGGAGGGCGGCAGCCAGGATCAACCCTTCACCCGCGTGCATGCCGCGACCTTTGCCGCGTGCCCGGACGACTCCATCGATTACGCGGTGATGGAAAACACCCATGACGCGGTGATGGTGCCGTTGCAGGCCGGCTGGAGTGATATCGGCTCGTGGTCGGCGTTGTGGGAGGCCAGCGAAAAAGATGCCAGCGGCAATGTGATACGCGGCGACGGGCTGAGCCTGGACACACGTGACACCTACGTCCACGCCGACAGTCGGCTGGTGGCCACGGTGGGGGTGCAGGACCTGATCATTGTCGAGACCAAGGACGCGGTGCTGGTGGCCCACAAGGATCAGGTGCAGCAGGTCAAGGGCATCGTCGACCTGCTCAAGCAGGCCGGGCGCCATGAGCATCTCAACCACCGCGAGGTGTATCGGCCATGGGGCATGTACGACTCGGTGGACAACGGCCAGCGCTATCAGGTCAAGCGCATCACGGTGAAACCGGGGGCCAAGTTGTCGGTGCAGATGCACCACCATCGCGCCGAGCACTGGATCGTGGTCAGCGGTACGGCGCGGGTGACCAATGGCGAACAGACTTACCTGGTGTCGGAAAACCAGTCGACCTATATCCCCATCGGCCAGGTGCACGCCCTGGAAAACCCGGGGGTGATCCCGCTGGAGTTGATCGAAGTGCAGTCGGGCTCTTATCTGGGCGAAGACGATATTGTGCGCTTCGAAGACAAGTACGGCAGGGCCTGAGGTTTTCCGACAATTAATAACGTTTTTAATAACTTTACCGGGCGCAATGCATTGAAGGCCGGGGCTTGCCGGGAAAACGTTATTTTCAACTAAGTCGGCTGAATATTATCTGTCTGGTGTGCTGTTTAGTTGAATGGCACTATCGGTTTGCCTGCTCACTGATGATAAGGAGTCTGAAATGAGAAAATCACTGGCTATTCTGGTACTCAGTGTCTTGAGTACCTCGGCGATGGCCGACGAGTTGCCGTTGGGGCTTGATACCACAGTGGCCGGAACCGTTACGGTGGGGCAAACGTTGTTGGTCGGCACTGCCCTGGTTGCCGGTGTTGCCGCTGTTTCCAACAGCGGCGGCAGCTCCAATGGCGGCACCACCACGGGTACTACCGGCACCACCGGCACTACGGGTACCAGCAACTAGTCGTACACCTTCCGCTTTTAAGACCGCTTGGAATCCCCGCCCAAGTGGTCTTTTTTTCTTGTCGTCTATCGCGAGTGTCCTAGCACTATGATGCGTATTTTTTCTATTGCAGCCGTGGCCGCTGCATTATTGCAAGGCTGCATGTTTGCCCCGGGTCAATCTATGGACACGGCCGCCCTGACCGAAGAGGGCGGGCCTGAAAACAGTCGCGTGGATTTAATTCCGATCACCCCAAAGTTATTGGCCATGGACGCGGCAAGTCATGTGCCTTATTCCATTCCAGCAGAACTCTTGAGTTATAAACCCGGGCCGTATTTGATCGGCGCCAATGACGCGCTGTATATCACGGTGTGGGATCACCCCGAACTTACCGCGCCGTCCGGCCCGCAGCAGCAGATCGATGCCAACGGTCGCCTGGTCAGCCCCGAGGGCAACCTGTTTTATCCCTACGTCGGCGAGGTGGTTGCCAAGGGTCGCAGCATTGAAGCGCTGCGCAGCGAGATCACCGACAAGCTGCGCCAGTACATCGACAGCCCCCAGGTGGATGTCAGCGTGTTGCGCTTTGCCAGCCAGAAAGTGGTGATCAGCGGCGCGGTGCTCAAGGCCGGGCCGGTGCCCCTCACCACCATTGCCATGAACGTCAGCGAGGCCCTCGGCGCCGCCGGTATCGACCCGATCAACGCCGACCTGTCGAACCTCACCCTCACCCGTGGCGGCAAGCGCTACACCCTGGACCTCGACACGCTCAACCTTGAGCAGTCGCGCCTGAATGACATCTACCTCAAGGACGGCGACCAGCTGTACCTGGCCTACAACGACCGCAAGCGCATCTACGTGATGGGCGAGGTGATGCAACCCCGCGCGCTGAGTTTCAAGACCCGCAGCATGAACCTCTCCGACGTGCTGGGTTCAGTGGGCGGGGTCAACCAGAACACCTCCAACGCCGATGCCATCTACGTGATTCGCGGCGCGCAGAACATCGATGTGGAACCGGCCAAGGTGTTCCAGTTGCAAGCCGGCTCCCCCTCGGCCATGGCCCTGGCCACGCGTTTTGATGTGCAGCCCCAGGACGTGGTGTTTGTCGGCCCGGCGAATATCACGCGCTGGAACCGCTTTATCAGCCAACTGGTGCCGTCCGCGTCGATCATCGGCATTGGTGCATCCACCCAGAACAACCTGAGCGAAGCCAGCAGCCGATAGGGTGGTACCTGCGTGAACAGTTTGAAAATCGGTACGTACGCAGGGTTGGCGTGGCTGTTGGCTGGCTGCAATCCGCTGATGCAGGCCTCGCTGGATACCTTCAGGGCTGCCGTCGGCGGGCCGCCGCCGCTGGTGTTGAGCCAGGCCCAGGTGGATGCGGTGCCGTTCCCCCAGATCAAGGTCACCACGGTGTCCGGCGCAGGGGTAATGGCGCTGATCCGCCAGCGTGACGACCTGCAGTTCTGGGTGGCATCCGGCAAACAGGTGCTGCTGCTGCGCGACGGTCTGGTGGTGCGCACGGTGGGCCTGGGCACTGACCTGGATGGCACGCGCTGGCAAGGCCGGTCACCGTTCCAGCAAGGGTTGCATCGTGTCCCGGACGGCTATCGCAGCACGCGCCAGATTGACGTGGTCGACGGCTATCGCCTGGGCGTTACGGTCAACAGCCGCATGACGCGCCAGGGGCTGGAGAGCGTCGAGATTCTCGACAAATCCTATGCCTTGCTGCGGGTGGATGAAGACATCGAGGCCGCCGGCTTTCACGCGCGTAACCGTTACTGGGTCGACCCCGGCGACGGTTTTATCGTGCAGAGCGAGCAGCACCTGACGCCCGACCTGACGCTCACCATTACCCAACTGCAACCGACCCGCAAGGATGCCCCATGATGCTGCGAAAATTGGCCGCGCTGGTGCTGTTGTGCAGTGGCGCCAGTGTGTCCCTGGCGGCGATGACCGTCAGTGGCGAGGTGCGCAATCCGGGGCCTATCCCCTTGGCGCCCGAGGCGCGCTTGCTGGATGTGATCACCGCGTCGCAACCGGATGCCCAGGGCTATTGGCTCGGTGCGGCCTGGCTGCGCCAACCCTTGCTGGCACAGCAGGCACGGCTCAAGGCCGGTGTGCTGTTTGACCTGCAAACCCTGCAGCGTGCGGCGTTGGCGGCCGGTCGCGAAGGTCGCGCGCATGCGGCGGCTCGGCTCTATCAACAGGTGCAGGCCTTGCCGGTGACCGGCCGCCAACGGGCGATGCTGGATCCGGTGGCGGTGGAAGTCGGCTTTGCGCCGAACCCGCTGGTCAGTGAGGGCGACCGCCTGGTCTATCCGCCGAGGCCGCACAGCGTGCGCGTGGTGGGGGCCGTCGCCGCAGCCTGCACGTTGGCATTCCAGCCGATGCAGCGGCCCCTCGATTACCTCCACGCCTGTCCGGCCCTGGCGGAAGCGGACCGCGATTACCTGTGGCTGATCCAGCCCGACGGCCATGTCACGCGCCTGGGTATCGCGGCATGGAATCGCGAGGAGGGCACGCCTCCCGCGCCGGGCAGCACGTTGCTGGTACCGATCCGCAGCGACGACCTGGACCCGCTCACCTCCGAGCTCAATCAGCAACTGGCCGAGTTTCTTGCCACCCAACCCCTGGCCGAGGTCACGCCTTGAAATTATGTATTGCAGCCGTGCTGCTGGTGCCCTGTGGCGTCGCCCATGGCGATCCCCGTTACACCCAAAGCGATTTCGGCGGCGTCGGGCTGCTGCAAACCCCCACCGCCCGCATGGCGCCCGCCGGCGAACTCAGCGTGAATGCCAACCGCACCGAACCCTACAGCCGCTACAGTTTTTCGGCGCAACCCCTGGACTGGCTGGAGGGCACCTTTCGCTACACCGCGATCACCAACCGCCCCTATGGCGCCGAGTCCTTCAGCGGCGGCCAGAGCTATAAGGACAAGGCCGTCGACGCCAAAGTGCGCCTGTATCAGGAAAACCACTGGCTGCCCGAGGTGGCGCTGGGGTTCATGGACCTGGGTGGCACCGGGTTGTTTTCCAGCGAGTACCTGGTGGCCAACAAGCGCTACGGTGACGTGGATTTCAGTGCCGGCATCGCCTGGGGGTACCTGGGCAGTCGCGGTGATTTCGGCAACCCGTTGGGCGCCTTGGATGATCGTTTCAACCAGCGGCCCACCGCCGAAGGGTCCGGCAGTTTTTCCAACGGCTACTTTCGCGGCCGGCCCGCGTTGTTCGGCGGGATTGCCTATCAGACGCCCTGGGCACCGCTGAGCCTCAAGCTGGAGTACGAGGGTAACGACTATCAGAACGAACCCCGCGACAACAACCAGCGCCAGGACTCGCCCATCAACCTTGGCCTGGTCTACAAGCTGGCCGACTCCATCGATGTGAGTGCCGCCTGGGAACGTGGCAACACCGCCATGTTCGGCATCACCCTGCACACCAATTTCGTCAGCCGCAAAGCCCCGGTAAAAACCTACGACCCACCGGCCCCCAAGCTGCCTGCCAGGGCCCCGACCACACCGATGGACCAGGTGGATTGGGCCGCCGTATCCCGGCGCCTGCACGATAATGCCGGCTACAACGTGCAGCGCATTACCCAGCGCGGGCCGGAATTGTTGGTGTACGGCGAACCGCAGCGCTACTTCTACAGCGCCAAGGCGGTGGGCCGCGCCAGTCGGATTCTCGATAACAGCGTGAATGACCAGATCGATTGGTTCACCCTGGTGAGCGAGCGCTACGCCATGCCGATCGAAGAAACCAGCGTGCCGCGCGAGACCTTTCGCGAGGTGGTCAACCACCGCGAGGACCTGCAGAACCTGCATCGCCAGGTCGAGGTCAATCGCGCCAGCAACCGCAGCCAGACAGTGCTGTACACCCAGCCACCCAAACCCTTCACCTATGGTGTGGGGCTGGGCTACAAGCAGAACGTCGGCGGGCCGGATGGCTTGCTCTACCAGGTGTCCGCCGACCTCGACGGCGAGTATCGTTTCACCCGCAATACCTGGTGGAGCGGCCTGCTCAGCGTCAACCTGCTGAACAACTACGACGGGTTTACCTACGATGCGCCCAGTGGCTTGCCCCGGGTGCGGACCGACCTGCGCCGGTACATGACCACCTCCGATGTGACCCTGCCGACCTTCCAGCTCAACCATGCGCAGCAGTTGGACCAGGACCTCTACGGCATGGTCTACGGTGGTTTGCTGGAGTCGATGTACGCCGGTGTCGGCAGTGAAGTGCTGTACCGCCCCATGGGCCAGCGCTGGGCGTTGGGAGCCGACCTGAACTACGTGCGCCAGCGCGGTTTCGAGCAGGATTTCAGCTTGCGCGATTACCGCACCGTCACCGGGCATATCACCGGCTATACCGATCTGCCCTTCAACATTCAGGGCGCCTTGAGTGTGGGGCGCTACCTGGCCAGGGACTGGGGCGCGACCCTGGACCTGTCGCGGGAATTCAACAATGGTGTGCGGATTGGCGCGTGGATCACCCGCACCACTGCATCCAGCGCAGAGTACGGCGAAGGCAGCTTCGACAAAGGCCTGTACCTGTCCATTCCGTTCGATGAGTTGATGAGCCTGTCGACGATGCGGCGCGCCAACCTGGTATGGGCACCGCTGACCCGCGATGGCGGCGCACGCTTGAACCGCGCCTACTCACTGCATTCGATGACCGATGGGCGCGACAGTGAGCTGTTCTACAAGAACATCGACAAGATCACTGAATAGACCCCGCTACCTCTTCGACGTAGCGCTGTCGCGCAGCAAACTGGGATCTTTGTGGTGAGCGGGCTTGGCGAAGCGTCGCACCGCCCGCGTTGGGGTGCGAAGCGCCCCTGATGAAGACGAATGCGGTGTATCAGGCACTCCTCTGGGCCTGGTTTTGGGGCTGCCGCGCAGCCCCTCCCACATTTGAACTGTATTGATTGTCGGCTATCAGTAGATGTCCTTGGACAGCAGCGTAAACGGCGTCTTCAGCAGAATCTTGATGTCCAGCCACAGCGACCAGGTGTTGATGTAGCGCAGGTCGATGTCGACGCGCTGTTGCATCTTTTCCAGGGTCTCGGTCTCGCCCCGGCAGCCATTGACCTGGGCCAGGCCGGTGATGCCGGGTTTGATCCGATGGCGGGCCATGTAGGCGCGGATTTTGCCCGAGTAGTAGTCGTTGTGTGCAATCGCATGGGGGCGTGGGCCGACCAGTGCCATGTGGCCTTGCAGCACGTTGAACAGCTGCGGCAATTCGTCGATGGAGGTGCGCCGGATAAACCGGCCGACCGGCGTAATGCGCGAATCGTTGCGACTGGCCTGGCGTACCTCATGGTCGTCATGCACACGCATGGAGCGGAATTTCCACACCTTGATCACCTCGCCATTCCAGCCGTGGCGGTCCTGCTTGAAGATCACCGGGCCGGGGGACGTCAGCTTGATCAGCAGGGCGACCAGCAGCAGCAGCGGGCTCAGCACGATGATTGCCAGAGCCGCCAGGCTCTTGTCCAGCAGCGACTTGCTCAGCGCCGCGGTGGGGCGGCTGGTCAGCGGGCTTTCGTTGAGGTAGATCGCCGGCAGTCCATCCACTTCGGCCACGCAATGGTTGAGCAGCAGCATGTTATTGAGGTCGGGCACCCAGATCACATCCACGCTGATCTCCAGCAGGTTGAGGTACAACGCCTCAATGTGGGTGGCGTCCTGCAATGAATGGGTGATGTAGAGCCGACGGATGCCGTGTTGCCGGATCAATTGGGGCAGTTGCGGCAGCTCGCCGAGGATCTGCGCCTGCGCATCCTCGGTCGCCTCGGCACGGCTGCCGACCAGACCCACCAGGGGCGAGCGTTTTTGCCGTGAGAGGGTCCTGGCCAGGTCCACCGCAAGCTTGCCAGTGCCCACGATCAATGATTTTTGGCGTTCGTGAAGTTGGCGGTGGTAATACCGGGACAGGCTGTGCAGCGGTATGTAACACAATGCCAATAACGGGTAACTGACCGCCGCCCAGAGTAATAAGGTTTCCACAGGGAACAGTGCGCTGGCATTACAGGCTACGCCCACGGCAAACAATATACCCATGGTTAACAGCCAGCCCATGAACAAGCGTCCAAGGCCCACGGCATAATCATCTTTCTTGCTGTAGACATCGCACAAGGTATACGCCGGGAGAGAGGCCAATATCGTAAAGGCGGCCAGGACGCGGTAGTAATACTCCAGTTGGCCAGTCTTCAAGATAACCAGCGTAAATAACAGTGCAACAACTAAGCTCGATGCGAGTGTCCATTGCCCCCAGAACGTCAAACCCCTGGGGGTCAGGTTGCGATGCATTCTAGTGTTATTAAGCATAGTTCTGCTCCCGGTGATGACCGCGCACGTGGTGGCAGGCGTTAAGGGTTAACGGTTAACTTTTATAAACGACAGGCACGCGCAGGCGCGTGCCCATTGATAGTAATGAACGGCAGGGGGCAGTGGCTGACGACTTATAACAAGGTCAGGAGGGTCTGGCGAAGTGGATGTTATAAAAGGGCAGGTAGAAGAGTTTTTAATAGGCAGGGTGAATTAAAAAGTCTGGGTTGTTTTTATTTTTGTTAACGGCGTGGCTGACTAAGCTCGAGCGGCTTTTTGATTTTTTGCGTCAGGCAATAACCACGGTTTCTTACCGCACGAAACAGGCGTTCACCGTCATTGACCCGCTTGAACTTTTCCTGCAAACGACTCAGGCACATTTCCAATCCGCGATATAAATCGGGTTCACGACCTATATTACGGATCAACTCTTCTTTGCTGACCACGCGTTCTTCATGGTGGAGCATCTTTTTAATCAGCGCCGATTCAATAGTGGTCAATGAAATGCGCAGGCCGCCCTTGACCAGTGCTCGATCATGTTGGGTGAGCAGCCAGAAATCCTGTGGATACAGTGGCGTTCGTTCGGCGCTGATCTCTTGAGTACGCGTATGGCTATTCGGCGCGCTGTCAGGGACCTTGGCGGTTGGCATTCTGGATTCTTGCCGCTTGGGGTTAAACGATTGTGAGGGCAAGTTAAGGGTGTGGGTAATAATGTAGGTATTAAAATGCGGAGTGATCTGTGGTTGGGAAAACGCCGGATTTGTATCGGCGGGGTCCGTGGTCGCGGGGGCGTTTACATCGTAATAGAAGAGCTCTGCGTTGGGCGTGAAGTCCTGCAGTGCGATAGACGCAAGTGTTGGAGCGAAGGCGTGTTTCTTGAAAGAACTCATAGGGTCCACCCATATCAGGAAGATGCAGTTGTTAAAGGCAGTCAGCGGGGGAGTAATAGCCGCCCTGAAAGTATTCGAACGGCAAGTTTTTAGCCAGCATGGCGCTGTCGGCAAACTCGACCTGATCGGCGATGAAGCTGACCCTGCAGGCACTGATCAGTTCCAGCATGTGATCGTAAAGCCGGTCGTACAGGTCCGAACGCGTGTTGAGGCTGAGCCTGAGGGCAGAATCCGGAAAGGGCATTTTTATATAGTCGTATAGCTCGAGGTCGACCAGCAGGTCTGCCGGCTTTGTATCGAGTCTGTAGTTGTTGTAGGCCAACGTGATACCGCTATGGTCTTTCAACTTATACAACTGACGCACCATCGCCCGGCGTTCTACCGGACCGGGCAGGGCGTCCAGTGGGTTGTCGAGACTGAGGGTGAAGGGTTGTTTGTAGGATTCCAATGCCTGCGCGGCCTGAATGATCGCCTTGAGGATGTCGTCGTTCATCAGGGCCGATTGACCCATGCGCAGAAGCGTATGACTCGTCGCCGGGCTGACTGCCTTAAGCGTTTTGCGCGGTGGGTGGATATGGCGCAAGGCTTCAGTGCAGGCACTTTCAAGTTGTGCGGGATCAACGCCGTCCGCTACGCTGATTTCGCTGCCCCACCAGGCATGACCGCGATCAACGATGGCTTGCCTGATGATCTTGAAGTGCGGGATATGTACAGGGGGCGTTTTTTCACTATTCACGGCTCGGCCCCTCCTTAGTGGGTTGGAAATGGCTGGCGCAAATAAGACCCCGGCTGAGTTTATAACCATAACCGCGAATATTTTGGATGATGTTTTCACCGTAGTGCGCCTTGATTTTACTGCGCAAACGGCTGATGGATTTTTCCAGTGCGCGGGAGTCGTAGTACTTGGTATTAAGTCCCATGACACGGGCGATCTCATTATGACTGAGCAGTCGGTTCTGAATAAGCGCTTCCAATACTTTCATTTCGACGAAGGATATTTCCAACTTTTTCCCGTCGCCATACAGGCACATGCGGTCCTGGTCGAGAATCAGGTCGCACTGATTGAGTCGAGCGCTTTCACTGAGAAAGGCATCAAACAGGTTCAACTTTTTTTCGGGTGAAGTTTCGATTACCTTGATGCAGTAATCGGCGCCAGCCAGGTAGTATTTTGTTTTGCTCAGGGTCGACGCAAAGGTGATCACGACGAATATCGTGCAGTCGGGGTTTTCAGTTCGCGCTTTTTTTATTATGTCCAGGCTCATATTGCTGGCGGAGGGTGTATCAATTTCTATAATGATGGCACGGTAATGTACGTGGCTTTCCTGGGTGTCAATTAGTTGTCCGTAGCAACGTGTATCGACTTTTAAATTATTCGCTACAGTGCGAACTAAAAGCGCCCGAAAGTCCTCTGATTTCGATTGAGTCCGTGCAATAGCGAGGACGTTGGAAAAATGCATCACCTACTCCCTTTTCCGGCATGCAAGGCCGTCAGTTCAATCGCTGCTAGCGTTTAGATACTAATCGAATTGATTCCGCTAAAACGTGACAAATTTTAACATTCACCACTTGGTTTTTACGAGCGCAGGGGGGATTAGGGGAATATTTCACGGCAGGTTGTACCGACTTACACATATGCTAGTGCAAACTCTTAATGCTCGATAAGTATTTTAGTTCCAACGATTTTTTTTGACGGGTGCAGGTTTAAGCGTTGACCTTCTCAGGCAAAAAAACGCCTGCAGAGCGCCCCGAAGGTTGGCGGCCGTCCCCTCGGATGGGCTCAACGGCGCAACTGCACTTCGGCCTCGATGCACGCCACCAGAAACTCCATGACCACCTTCACGGACGGCGAGCGGCGCATGTCGGGGTACACCGTGAGCCAGATATCACGCAAAGGGCCTTCGACCGCAGTGGGCAGCCTGACCAGCAACGGGTCGTGATCGCCCACCAGGGTCGGCAGCACCACCGCGCCGACCTGGGCCCTGGCCGCCATTTGCTGGGTGGCCAGGTCGCTTGCGGCAAACGCGATCTCACGGCCGGCGCGCAGTTGGTGCATCCAGGCTTGCTGGGGCAGGTGGTCACGGCTGCTGTCGTAGGCGATGAAAGTCCACTGCGCAGCCGGCAATTGCTGGAACGTCGGCGGGCCATACAGCCCGAAGCGCACCACCCCGACTTTCCTGCGTACCAGGGCTTCCTCATCGGGACGCACCGTGCGCAGGGCAATATCCGCTTCACCTTTGTCCAGCGCGGCCAGTTGGGTCGACGGCATCAGCACCAGGTTCAACTGCGGGTATTGGGCGCGCAGCCGCGCTATATGGGGCGCAATGCAATAGTGGGCGATAGACGGCGGGCAACTGACCCGCACCGTGCCGGCCATTTCGATCGACGCGACCCGCGACAGGCGCATCACCTGGGTCGCCATGTCGTCCATGCCCGCCGCCAACTCCGCCAATGCCAGGCCTTGCGCGGTCAGCGGGCGGCTGCGCGGCAGGCGGTCCACCAGTTTGACGCCGAGGGCTTTTTCCAGCGCATCGACGCGGCGCCCGACGGTGGCGTGCTCCACCTGCAACTCGCGGGCGGCCGCCGACAACGACTGGCTACGTGCCAATACCGTGAAGTAATACAGGTCCTGCCAATCGAACATCGGGTTATTTCCGCACGGAGGTTGGGAAGCTTTGGGGAATTTTCCTACTGAGAGCGTCCTTTTACCATGGCCGCTTCCCAGTGCACACGGAGTTGTCCCCGATGAAAGCCATTACCTTGCAAACCTACGGCGGCCCTGAAGTCGTCCAATTGCGCCATGACGTCCCCAAACCCCAGGTGTTGGCCGGGCATGTGCTGGTCAAGGTGGCGTGCGCCGGGATCAACTTCATGGATATCCATACCCGGCAGGGCAAATATGCGCAGTCGTCGACCTATCCGGTGCGCCTGCCCTGCACCTTGGGTATGGAGGGCGCCGGCGTGGTGGTGGAAGTCGGCGCAGGCGTCAGCCATTTGGCCGTCGGCGACCGGGTGGCGTGGTGCATCGCCTGGGGCGCCTTCGCCGAGTACGCCCTGGTGCCCGCGGCCAAGGTGGCGCAGATTCCCGGTGCCATCGCCTTCGATCAAGCGGCTGCGGCGATGTTTCAAGGCTGTACCGCCCACTACTTGATCGAGGATGTCGCCAGGTTGCAGGCCGGCAGTACCTGCCTGGTCCACGCTGCGTGCGGCAGCATCGGCCAGTTGCTGGTGCAGATGGCCAGGCGCTCAGGGGCTACGGTGTTCGCCACCGGCAGCACCGCTGAACGCTGTGCCATTGCCCACGAGCGCGGGGCCCACCAGGCCTGGGTCTATGACGGCGGCCGATTTGCCGAGCGGGTGTTGGAGGCCACGTGCGGGCAGGGAGTGGATGTGGTCTTCGATTCGCTCGGCAAAAGCACCCTGCGTGACAGCTTCCGCGCCTGCCGCACGCGCGGCCTGATCGTGAACTATGGCAATGTCTCGGGTTCGTTGACCGACCTCGATCCGATGGAACTGGGGGAGGCGGGCTCGCTGTTTTTGACGCGCCCCCGGCTGGCCGACCATATGGCTGACGGCGCGAGCGTACAACGGCGCGCCAACGCGGTATTTGCGGCGATGCTCGAAGGTACGTTGACGGTGGCTATCGAAGGGCATTACACGCTGGAAACGCTGCATCAGGTACATGAGCGCATCGAAGCGCGGCAACAGATCGGCAAGGCTGTGGTGTGGGTGGACCGCGACCTGCATTAATCGAAGGCGAAAAAAAACCGGCTGATCAGGCCGGTTTGGGGTGCCCCGCGAACAGTGCGGGATTAAGCGTGGTTGTCCAGCAGGCGATCGGCACCGCCTTCAACAATACCGCGTTGCTGCAAACGATCGGCACCGCCTTCGGCCAGGCCACGTTCCTGCAAGCGATCGGCACCATCTTCGGCGACGCGGTTGCCTTGCAGGCGGTCGGCGCCATCTTCGGCGACGCGGTTGCCTTGCAGGCGATCAGCGCCACCTTCAACAATACCGCGTTGCTGCAAGCGATCAGCACCACCTTCGGCAACACGACGTTCCAGCAAGCGATCCGAGCCACCTTCGGCAACACGACGTTCCAGCAAGCGATCCGAGCCACCTTCGGCAACACGACGTTCCAGCAAGCGATCCGAGCCACCTTCGGCAACACGACGTTCCAGCAGGCGATCCGAGCCACCTTCAGCAACACGGCTTTCGATCAGGCGAGCCGCGCCGCCTTCAGCAACAACAGGGTGGGCAAATGCGTTTGCAGCGAGTACCGAGAAAGCGAGGCTAAGCAAGATTTGGCGTTTCATGAGGGTGTGCTCCGAGTGTTTTAGTTGGGTGTTGCCTGGTATGGGTTTGATGTTACGCGTTGCATTTTTTAAGAGAACTTCATTGGGATGATGGTGACTATCGATGCCAGCGATGGCCCGTTTCAAAGGGCCAACGCCGAGCCGGTCACGGCATCTGTGGCCGTTCCTGGGGGCGCAGGTCGAACACCAGCACCTCGGCATCCTGGCCCTGGCTCAGGCGGATTTGCCGCTCATCGCGCACTCGGGCACCGTCGCCTTCCTGCAAGCGCTGGCCGTTGATGTCCACGCTGCCCCGAGCCACATGGATGTACACGTGACGATCCGGCGGCAGGTCGAGGGTCGCGGCTTCGTCGCCGTTGAACAGTCCGGCGTACACCCGGGCGTCCTGGCGCACGGTCAGGGAGCCGTCGCTGCCGTCCGGCGAGATGATCAGTTGCAGGCGCCCTTGTTTCTGCGCTGCGCTGAAGTGCTCCTGTTGATAGCGCGGCTCGGCGCCGGCCACGGCGGGTACGATCCAGATTTGCAGGAAGTGCACGCCACGGGTCTGGCTGTGGTTGAACTCGCTGTGGGCCACGCCGCTGCCGGCGCTCATCAGTTGCACATCGCCGGGGCGAATCACCGAGCCGGTGCCCAGGGTGTCCTTGTGTTCCAGGGCGCCTTCAAGCACATAGGAGAAAATCTCCATGTCGCGGTGCGGGTGTTGGCCGAAGCCTTTGCCGGCCGCGACGCGGTCGTCGTTGATCACCAGCAGGTCGGAAAAACCCTGTTCATCGGGGTTCCAATAGTTGGCGAACGAGAAGGTGTGGAACGACTTCAACCAACCGTGATTGGCGGCGCCGCGTTCGGAAGCTTTGCGAAGGGTCAGCATGGTCTTGTCCTCAAGTGAGCGCGGGCTGCGAGATGCAGGGCGCTTGCGTTGAGAAGAAGGTTACTGGCAACCTGAAAATTCATTAAGAAGCTGAAATTTGAATAACTGTCTCCTTGAGATTGACAGTAAAAGCCATGCCATAATGCCTTTCGCTTTCTTCCCCTCGATGGATGCTTCCCGTATGAAAACCGTGGCCATGGCGCTGTTCCCGGACTTCCTCCTGCTTGACATGGCCGGGCCGCTCGAAGTGTTTTCCATTGCCAACCGCTACCTGCCGGCGGCCGAGCATTACCAGATCCTCACCCTGGGTACCGAGCCCGGTCCGTTGCGCGCCTCCAATGGGGTGCTGGTCCAGGCCGACCTGCTGCTGGACCAGGCCCAGGCGGCTTATGACCTGCTGCTGGTGCCCGGCGGCCCGGGTGCCTATAACGAATGCCATCCGGCGCTGCTGCCCTGGCTCAAGGCGGCGGCGCCACGGGCGCGGCGCTTCGGCTCGATCTGCACCGGCGCCTTTGTGCTGGGCCACGCCGGGCTGCTCGACGAGCGCCGCGTGACCACCCACTGGCACTACACCGAGCGCCTGATCAAGGCCTTCCCCAAGGCCATCGTCGAGACGGATCGCATCTACCTGCAGGACGGGCGGTTGATTACCTCGGGCGGGGTCACCGCCGGTATCGACCTGGCGCTGTCGATCGTCGCCCAGGACCATGGCAAGCAAGTGGCGGTGGATGTGGCCAAGGTGCTGCTGGTGGTGATGAAGCGCCAGGGCGGCCAGGCCCAGTTCAGCCCGATGACCGCGTCCGTGGCGCCCCAGGAAACCGCGATCACCCGGGTGCAGAACCATGTGCTCGCCCATCTGGACCAGCCCTTCACCATCGAGTCCATGGCCGAACTGGCCGGCATGAGCCCGCGCCACTTTGCCCGGCTGTTCGCCAAGGACGTGCAGATGACGCCCATGGCCTTCCTGCAGGGCGCGCGCATCGACCGCGCCCGGCAACTGCTGGAAACCACCGACCTGCCGCTCAAGACCGTGGCGTTCCACGCAGGCTTCGGCAGCGTGCGGCACATGCGCTTTCTATTCAGTGAAAAACTCGGCCTCAACCCGACCCAATATCGCCAGCAGTTCAGTTAACGACAGGATGTCCGTCTCGCGCACCCGATTGTCCGTATCGCTCCCTGTGCCAGCATTGCCCTGTCACGGGTAGCTGGCAAGATAAGGTCGAGCCCATGGAAAAGGATGCGCGGAAGCCCAAGATCGGGCGTTTCAGCGCGATTGCAGACATGAATATGCCTCAGGCGATTGACGCGGATAGCACGGTGCGCTTCGGTGACTATGCCTTTCATCGGCAGCAGCGGCTGGTGAGCAAGGCGGGTTGGCCGGTGCCGTTGGGCGGGCGGGCTTTGGATATTCTGGCGGTGCTGCTGGAGTCGCCAGGGCAATTTATCAGCAAGGCCACCCTGATCGAGCGGGTCTGGCCGTGCAGCGTGGTGGAAGAGAACAACCTGCGGGTGCACATCGCCGCACTGCGCCGTGCCCTTGACGGGCAACGCTTGATTATCAACGACCCCCAGCGCGGTTACTGCTTCGCCGCCCCCGTGCGGGTCGCGGCTGCCGCGCTGCTGCCCCGGCATAACCTTGCCCCCCGGCTCAGCCCGCTGATCGGTCGCGATGAACTGCTGGGCGTGCTGGTGCGGCGGGTGTCCGGGCAGCGCCTGATGACCCTCACCGGGTGCGCCGGCGTGGGCAAGAGCACCTTGGCCCTGGCCCTGGCCGAGCGCGTGTTGCCGCGCTACCGCGACGGTGTGTGGTGGGTCGACCTGGCCACGGTGGAGGCGCCGCTGATGATGCTGCGCCACCTGGCCACGATCCTGCACCTGGAACCCGGCGGCAGTGTCACGCAGTTGTGCCGCCAACTGGTCTCCCGGCAATTGCTGCTGGTACTCGACGGCGCCGACCTGCTGCTCGGTGCCTGTCGACATCTTTTACGGGCGCTGCGCGAAAATGCGCCCCAGGTCAGCGTGCTGGTCAGCAGTCGCGAAGCGTTGCAGGCCCCAGGCGAATGGGTGCTGCGCGTGCCCCCGCTGGGCGTGCCGGCGCCGTCGGCGCTGGGCAGTGTTGAACAGGCGATGGCGTTCCCCGCCGTGCAACTGTTCGTCGCCCGGGCGTGTGCCGGCCAACAGGGCTTTGTGTTGCGCCGACAGGACCTGGCGCCGTTGCGGGACATCTGCCGGCGCCTCGACGGTATTCCCCTGGCCCTTGAACTGGCGGCGGCCCAAGTGGATGCGCTGGGCGTGCGCGGTCTACAGGCGCAGTTGCACAGTGGATTGCAGGTACTGACCCGGGGCCGCCGCACAGCGGTGGAGCGCCACCAATCCCTGACCGCCGCCCTGGACTGGACCTACGAGCGCCTGAGCCTGCCGGAGCGCTGGCTGTTCCTGCAACTGAGCCTGTTCAAGATGGCCGTGACCTTGCCCACCCTGGGTAAGCTGGTGGCCGGCACCGAGCTGGAACACGCCGATTTGTCGTACCTGCTCGGGCGGCTGGTCGGCACCTCGCTGCTGAGCCTCGAACCCGGTCCGGGTTATCCGCGCTATCGTCTGCTCAACAGCACGCGCAGCTATGGCCTGGCACTCCTGCGCAACCCGCAGCAGGTGGCGCGTTTGCAGCAGGGCTATGGGCATTACCTGGGAGCGTTCTCAGGCCGGCCGTTTGTCCTGCAACTCGTCGAGCAGGCGGCGTACGCGGACTAGGTCCTGGGTGGCGAAGCCTTCGCTGAATCGCGCGTAGACCGAACCCAGCAGGTCGCGGGCGGCCTGCACACGACCCTGCTGTTGCCACCGCCGCGCCAAGGAGTCCGCACAGCGCAGCTCCCAGGCCAGCGCGCCTTGCTGGTGTGCCAACTCCAGGGCTTCGAGCAGCAGCGCCTCAGCCCCTTGGGGATCGGGCATGGCCTCGGCGCGCACGCGCAGGATTTCCGGGCTGCACCAGCCGGCCGCACCGCTCCGGGCGCGTTCGAACAAGGCTTCATCCACGGCTCGGGCGTTGAAGGTCACCAGGATGTCTGCGACCAGCCCCAATCCCTGCATATCGGCGATCTGCGCCGTGCCTTCGTAGCATTGCGCCCAGGTGTGGAACAACTGCACCGAATGCTTTTGCGCCTGTTGCAGGAGGAGGTCCAAGCGGTCGCGGGCCGCGAGGGTGTCGCCGTTGCAGTGGGCGATGACCACCCCGGCCAGGGCCAGGGTGTAGCAAATCGACGTGCCGTGGTTGATCTGCAACGCCAGCTCCAGCGCCTGGCTGGCGGTGCGCCACGCACGTTCGGGAAAACCGCGCAGCCACAGGATGCGCGCGAGGATGGTCAACGAGGCCACGCTCTGGTCGTACTGCACGCCAAAGCCGTGGGTAAACCGGTTGAGATGGCCGCTCTGGGCCATGCGCTGGATCACCTGTTCGGCATTCTGCTGCGCCAGTACCTGATTGCCGGCGAAGTGCTGCGCCAGCACCCTCAGGCGTTGGGCGCTGAGGGCCAGCAATGGTTCGGCCTGCGGCCCCAACCGGTCGAAATGCAGGCTTTGTTCCAGGGCCTCGCGGTAGTTGCCGCCACACAGGCTGACCGCCATTTGCCCCGACACCGCGCGCAGTTGGCCAACCAGGTTGCTGTCGGCTTCGGCCAGGCGCCGTGCATGGGCAAAGGCTTCGATGGTCTGCGGCGTACCGCCCTGGGTGTGGTAGGAAAAACTGCCGAAGGCCAACTGCAAGGCCATGTTCAAGTGCGGGCTCGGCGTGCTCGATTGCCCCAGCCGCGCCAGGGCCTTGCCCACGTACAGTCCGTGTTCGCGCAGCAGCGACAGCTCCTGCCACAACGGCATGGCGCTGACGGTGAGACGAATACCCAGCAGGTGCACGCCCTGGTCGCCCAGGCCCCAGTCGAGGGCGGCACGAATGTCTTCGCGCAGCGGCGCATAGCGGTCGATCCAGGTTTGGGTGGCGGTCTGTTCCCAATCGTCCTGCGCCTGGTTCATCAGCACCAGGCAGCGCTTGGCGTGGTGTTCACGGGTGGCGTCGAGTTCATTGGCAACGCTGAGTTTTTCCAGGGCATAGGTGCGGGTGATGTCCAGCAGGCGGTAGACCACCTCGTCATCCCCGGCTTCCACCGTGAGCAGGGATTTCGCCACCAGCTGGGTGATCGAACCCAGCACCTCGGCCGGTGCAACCTGTTGCCCGGCGATCACCGCCGCCGCACTGGCCAGGCTGAAACCACCTCGGAACACCGCCAGGCGACGCAGGCAGATTTGCTCGCAGCCGGTGAGCAATTCGAAGCTCCAGTCCAGGGTGGCACGCAGGGTTTGATGGCGGGGCAGGGCGCTGCGTCGGCCACGGGTGAGCAGGCGGAAGTTGTCTTCCATCTGCACCAGCAGGCCGGGCAAGCCGAAGCGCTCGATCTGCGCGGCCACCAACTCGATTGCCAGGGGGATGCCGTCCAGGCGTTGGCAGATATCAATGGCCAGGGGCAGTTCGGCTTCGCTCAGTTCGAAGCTGTCCTGATGGGACATGGCCCGCTCGATCAGCAGTTGCAGGGCCGGATAACCCAGGGCCTGGGCGCGGTTACCGGTGGCGGGCGGGCAGGCCAGGGGTTCCAGGCGCTGCACCGACTCGCCCTCGGCGCGCAAGGCCTCGCGGCTGGTGGCGAGGATGTGCAATTGGGGCGCGTGGCGCAGCAGGGCCTCGCTGATCAGCGCGATGTCGTCCAGCAGGTGTTCGCAGTTGTCGATCACCAGCAGCAACTGGTGCTCCTGCAGGCGGCGCGCAAACACGGGCAACGGTTCATGCTCGGTGTGGGTGAGGTCGAGGAGCGCGGCGAGATTGGGCAGGATCATCGACGGCGCGCTGAGGGGCGCCAGGTCCAGCAGGCGAATACCGTCGCGGTAATGTCCGATCAACAATTCCGCCACGCGCAAGGCAACGGTGGTCTTGCCGATGCCGCCGGCGCCGGTCAGGGTGATAAAGCGTTTCTCGGGCAGCTGCTGTACCAGGCTGTCGATCAGGGCCTGGCGGCCAAGCATGCGCGTGCGTCGCAGCGGCAGGTTGTGGCTCGGGCGTTGGGGGGCGCCTTCGGTCGGTAGGCTCATCGGCTCGATGCTCAGTGGCGCCACAAAACTGTAGCCGCGCTGGGCCACCGTAACGATATAGCGCTGCCCGGCCTGGCCATCGCCCAGGGCCTTGCGCAGCGCCGCCATGTGCACCCGCAGGTTGCCGTCTTCCACCACGCTCTTGGGCCAGACCCGGGCGATCAGTTCCTGCTTGCTCACCACTGTGCCGGCCTGCTCCAGCAGGATCAGCAGGATGTCCACGGCCCGCCGTCCCAAGCGCAATGGGCGACCAGCCTCCAGCACCAGGCGCTGGCGCGGGTGGACACGGTAAGGACCGAAATGCACGGCCTGGTCGCGTGGGTCACTCATGGGTGGCCATGCTCTGGGAAAAGTAAGCGGCCAGCATATTCCAGGTGCGTGCCGACCACTAGGCAGCGATCTCCCGAGGCTTGTGACGCAGTTGGTGATTTCGCCAGGTCATCGGGTTGACGCCCTCGCTGCGCGTGAACATATGGCAGAAATGCGCCTGGTCGCAAAAGCCGCACTCCAGGCTGATTTGCGTGAGGCTCAAGGAGGAACCGGTGATCAACTCCTTGGCCCGCTGGATGCGTTGCTGGCGTATCCATTCCTGGGGCGACAGCCCGGTGGTGCACTTGAACGCGCGGGAAAAATGGCTGCGCGACAGGGCGCAGGCCTGGGCCAGGTCGGCAATCGCCAGGCTTTCACCGAGGTTGGCGAGGATCAATTGCTTGGCGATTCGTTCGCGCCGGGGGCACAGGCCGCCGGTGGCGGATAAGCGAGGAGCACAATACGCAGGTCGGGCCATGACGGATATCCGCAGTCGATGGGAGCGTTCCCGGTGAATGGATGCAGTGTAGACCGGCTCATTTTTGGCGCCCCGCCGGCTGGCTGGCGAGTTAATCGTTGTTAATTTCGCCAGGTTCGGTCGCGGAAAAGACAGCACAGGCATGCAATCCAGGCAGTGTCCTGTCTGCTTAGCTGGGAGCCTGCTAACCGTTTGGATACCGCCATGAACCGCAATGACCTGCGCCGCGTCGACATGAACCTGTTGGTGATTTTCGAAGCGCTGATGTTCGAGAAGAACCTGACCCGGGTCGCCGAAAAGCTCTTCATGGGCCAACCGGCGGTGAGTGCGGCATTGGGCCGGCTGCGAGATTTGTTCGACGACCCGTTGTTGCTGCGCAACGGCCGGGGCATGGAGCCCACGCCACGCGCCGTGGCGATACTCAAGGAGCTGCAACCGGCCATGGACACCATTTCAGGCGCAGTCAGCCGCGCCAAGGATTTCGACCCTTCCACCAGCTGTGCGGTGTTCCGCATCGGCCTGTCCGACGACGCCGAGTTCGGCCTGTTCCCGCCGCTGCTCAGCCAACTGCGCGAAGAAGCCCCGGGCATTATCGTGGTGGTACGCCGCGCCAATTACCTGCTGATGTCCGCGTTACTGGCCAGTGGCGAGATCTCGGTGGGCGTGAGCTACACCACTGAACTGCCGGCGAATGCCAAGCGCAGGAAACTGCGGGACATTCCCTGCAAGGTGCTGCGCGGGGATGACGGCGTCGAACCGCTGACCCTCGACGACTATTGCGCACGGCCCCATGCGATGGTGTCGTTCTCGGGGGACTTGAGCGGCAACATCGACCTGGACCTGGCCCGTATCGGCCGTGCCCGGCGGGTGGTGCTGGCGGTACCGCAGTTCAGTGGCTTGCGGGCGCTGCTGGCCGGTACGCAGATTATTGCCACGGTGCCCGACTATGCGGCGTGTGCGTTGACCGAGGGCACGGCGCTGCGGGCAGAGGATCCGCCGTTTGCGATCGATGCGGCGGAGTTGTCGATGGTGTGGAGCGGGGTGCATGACAATGACCCGGCGGAGCGGTGGTTGAGGGGCAGGATTGCGCAGCATATGGCGGGAGGGGGGTGAGCTTGGCGGCTTCTGGGCCTCCCCCGGTTTGATCTGCATACCCCCCAACCCCGACTACCGGCTCTTGTAAGAAATTTCCCAGAGGAGTACAAATGTACTCCATGACGACCCTGACCCCCCGCCGCACCGCCATCCTGACCTTCATCCGCGACCGTATCGCGCAGCAAGGCCAACCCCCCAGCCTCGCCGAGATCGCCGAGGCGTTCGGCTTTGCCTCCCGCAGCGTCGCACGCAAGCACGTCGTGGCCCTGGCCGAAGCCGGTTTCATCGAGGTCAACCCCAACCAGGCGCGCGGCATTCGTTTGCTCAACCAGCCCCCGCGCCCGGAGTGGCTGGATGTCCCTGTGCTCGGCCGAGTGGCGGCCGGCCGGCCCATCGGCGCGGATGCCGACGTGCACAGCCGCCTGCAACTCGACCCCGCCACTTTCGCGAAAACCCCGGATTATCTGTTGCGGGTGCAAGGCGACTCGATGATCGAGGACGGCATCCTCGACGGCGATCTGGTGGGCGTGCGCCGCAGTGCCGAAGCGGTGAACGGGCAGATTGTGGTGGCGCGCCTGGACGGTGAAGTCACCATCAAGCGTTTCGAGCGCAGTGGCGAGCGTGTGCGTCTGCTGCCGCGTAACCCCGCATACGAACCTATCGTGGTCGGCCCCGACCAGGACCTGGCCATCGAAGGGGTGTTCTGCGGCCTGGTGAGGCAAGGCTGATGGGCGCCGTGGTTGCACTGGATACGCTGTTCAATGGCGGCCGCGTCTGGAAAGGCCGGCCTGTCGCGCCTCCGGCCAGCGTGCAGCCTACGGGGCTGGCGGCGCTGGATGCGGTGCTGCCCACGGGCGGCTGGCCGGAGTCGGCCTTGAGCGAAATCCTGATGGCCAGGGACGGTATCGGCGAACTGCAACTGGTGCTGCCGACCCTGGCGCGATTATCGGCGGCGGGGGAGCGCATTGTGCTGGTGGCGCCGCCCTACACCCCGTACCCCCACGCGTGGCAGAACGCCGGGGTGGATTTGCGCCAGCTGTCGGTGGTCCAGGCCGAGGCGCGCGATGTGCTGTGGGCGGTGGAACAATGCCTGCGCTCCGGCAGTTGCGGCGCGGTGCTGTGCTGGCCGCACAAGGCGGATGACCGCGCCTTGCGTCGCTTGCAGGTGGCTGCGGAAACCGGGCAGACCCTGGCGTTTGCCTGGCGCGCCTTGAGTGAAGCGATCAACCCTTCGCCCGCCGCCCTGCGCCTGGCCGTCGAGGCCAAACCTGCCCGGGTGCGGGTGCTCAAGTGCCGGGGTGGCTTGGCTCATCCGGCGCCGATTGCACTGGCGGGGCACTGAGGTTGCCATGCGCTGGGTGTGTATTGTCTTCCCGCAATTGGCGCTGGACGGGGTGCAGCGCCTGCACCCCGAGCCCGACCAACCCCTGGCGCTGCTGGCCGGCACGCCGCAGCGGCGCGTGCTGCAAACTGTCAATGACGCCGCCCGCGCATTGGGCCTGCGCCCGGGGCAATCGCTGACGGCCGCCCATGCCCTGGCCAAGACCTTTGCCTGTGCCGAATACGACCCCGTGGAGATCGAGCGCTGGCAGCAGTTCCTCGCCGCCTGGGCCTACCGCTTCAGCTCCCAGGTCAGTGTGTATTACCCGCGTGCCTTGCTGTTCGAGATCGAATCGAGCCTGGGCCTGTTCGGGCCCTGGCCTCGGTTCGAGGCACGCCTGCGCCAGGAACTGAGCGAGCTGGGCTTTCGTCACCGTATCGTCGCCGCCCCCAACCCGGCGGCGGCGCGGGTGCTGGCCAATCTCTACGATGGCCTGGCCGTGGCCGATGAGGATGCGTTGCTCCAGGCCCTGGCGCCACTGCCCATCGACCGCGCCGGCCTCGACCCGCAAGCGGCCACCGCGTTGTCGCGCATGGGCCTGCGTACCCTGGCCCAGGTGCAGGCGTTGCCCCGGCATACCCTGGCGCGGCGCTTTGACGCCAGCCTGCTCAAGCACCTCGATGCCTTGACCGGACAACGGCCGTTGGCCCTGGCGTTCTATCAGCCGCCGGACCAGTTCGATGTGCGCATCGAGCTGAATTTCGATGTGCAATCCCACCAGGCCTTGTTATTCCCCCTGCGCCGTCTGACCGGCGACCTCTCGGCGTTCCTCTGCGGCCGGGACAGTGGCGTGCAGCGTTTCGACCTGCACCTGGAACATGCCGATGCACCGGACAGTGTGATCAAGGTCGGCCTGCTGAGCGCCGAGCGTGAGCCGGCGATGCTGTTCGAACTGGCCCGTGGGCGCCTGGAGCACGTGCAAGTCACCTCGCCGGTGCGTGGTTTTCGCCTGGTGGCCCAGGACCTGCCGGTGTTCGTGCCGCAACGCCAGGACCTGTTCGACGATCGCCCGCAACAGACCCTGCCGTGGGAACAACTGCGCGAACGCCTGCGTGCACGCCTGGGGGATGAGGCGGTGCAAGGCCTGCGCTTCCATGCCGACCATCGCCCCGAATGCGCCTGGCAAATGGCGGCGGATAAAAGCCCGTGCGCCACCTTGGGCAAGGTGCGGCGTCCCGGCTGGTTGCTTGACGAACCGACCTTGCTGGCCGAGCAGGGCGTGCAGATCCTCATGGGCCCGGAGCGCATCGAATCCGGCTGGTGGGACGGTGCTGATATTCGCCGCGACTACTACCTGATCCAGACCCGCGCCGGCCAGCAAGGCTGGGCCTATCGCTGCGTGGGGCAAAGCGATGGGCTGTGGCTGCAGGGCTGGTTCGCATGAGTTATGCCGAGCTGCACTGCCTGTCCAACTTCAGCTTCCAACGCGGTGCCTCCAGCGCCCTGGAGTTGTTCGAGCGGGCCAAGCGCCAGGGCTACAGCGCCCTGGCGATCACCGATGAATGCACCTTATCGGGCATCGTGCGGGCCTGGCAGGCGGCGAAGGCGGTGGGCTTGCCGCTGATTATCGGCAGCGAAGTGCGCATCGAAAACGGCCCGAAACTGGTGCTGCTGGTACAGGACCTCAGCGGCTACCAGCACCTGTGCCGCTTGATCACCGTGGCCCGACGCCGGGCTGAAAAAGGTCGCTACCGCCTGCTGCTGGAAGACTTCGAGCAGCCGTTGCCCGGCCTGCTGGCGCTGTGGGTCGCCGAAGACAGCGACACCCAGGCCTCGACCCACTGGCTGCGCCATACCTTCGCCGAACGCCTGTGGCTGGCGGTGCACCTGCACTGCGGCCAGGACGATGCGCGGCATCTGGAGCAACGCCTGCACCTGGCCGCCAGCCTGCAGATTCCGGCGGTGGCCTGCGGCGATGTGCATATGCATGCCCGTGGCCGCCGCGCCCTGCAAGACACCATGACCGCGATCCGTCATCACGTGCCGGTGGCCGACGCCGGCACGCGCCTGCACCCCAATGGCGAGCGGCATCTGCGCAGCCTCGACGCCCTGGCCACGCTGTACCCGCAGGCGCTGCTCGACGAAACCCTGGCCATCACCCAGCGTTGCAGCTTCGACCTTAGCCAGTTGCGCTACCACTACCCGCGCGAATTGGTGCCCGAGGGTCATGATGCCGAATCCTGGTTGCGCGCCGTCACCGATGAAGGCATCGCCCGGCGCTGGCCCCACGGGGTCGACGCCAAGACGTTGCAGCAGATCCATCACGAGCTGACACTGATCAGCAAACTGGGTTACGAAAGCTACTTCCTCACGGTGCACGACATCGTGCGCTTCGCCCGCAGCCGGTCGATCCTGTGCCAGGGCCGGGGTTCGGCAGCCAACTCGGCGGTGTGTTTTGCCCTGGGCATCACCGAGATCGACCCGAGCCTGACGAGTACGTTGTTCGAGCGCTTCCTGTCAGAGGAGCGCAACGAGCCGCCGGACATCGACGTCGACTTCGAGCACGAACGTCGCGAAGAAGTGCTGCAGTACGTGTTCCAGCGTTATGGCCGTACCCGCGCGGCGCTGACGGCGGTGGTCAGCAGTTACCACGCCGCCGGTGCGGTGCGCGATGTGGCCAAGGCCCTCGGCTTGCCGCCGGACCAGATCAACGCGCTGGCCGAATGCTGCGGGCGCTGGAGTGACGATGCGCCGCCCCTGGAACGCCTGCGCGAAGGCGGCTTCGACCCGGACAGCCCGATCCTGCGCCGTGTGCTGACGCTCACCCAACAGTTGATCGGTTTTCCCCGGCACCTGTCCCAGCACCCCGGGGGCTTCGTGATTTCCGAATACCCGCTGGATACCCTGGTGCCGGTGGAAAACGCCGCCATGGCCGAGCGCACCATCATCCAGTGGGACAAGGATGACCTCGATGCGGTCGGCCTGCTCAAGGTGGATATTCTCGCCCTGGGCATGCTCAGCGCGATCCGCCGCTGTTTCGATCTGCTGCGCCGCCATCGTGGCCGTGACCTGTCGCTAGCGACGATCCCCCAGGAAGACCAGGCCACCTACGCGATGATCAGCAAGGCCGACACCATTGGCGTGTTCCAGATCGAGTCGCGGGCGCAGATGTCGATGTTGCCCAGGTTGCGGCCGCAAACATTCTACGACCTGGTGATCGAGGTGGCCATTGTGCGCCCCGGGCCGATCCAGGGTGGCATGGTGCATCCGTACCTGCGCCGACGGAACAAGGAAGAACCCACGACTTACCCGTCGCCGGAGTTGGAAACCGTGTTGGCGCGCACCCTGGGCATCCCGCTGTTCCAGGAACAGGTGATGCAGATCGCCATGGTCGCCGCCGACTACAGCCCCGGCGAGGCCGACCAGTTGCGCCGTTCCATGGCCGCCTGGAAACGCCACGGTGGCCTGGAGCCGCATCAAGCACGCCTGCGCACCGGCATGTTGAAAAACGGCTACACCGAGGCTTTTGCCGCGCAGATCTTCGAACAGATCAAGGGCTTCGGCAGCTATGGTTTCCCCGAGTCCCACGCCGCCAGTTTTGCCTTGCTGACCTACGCCAGTTGCTGGCTCAAGTGCCATGAACCGGCGGCCTTCGCCTGTGCGTTGATCAACAGCTGGCCCATGGGGTTCTACAGCCCGGACCAGATCCTGCAGGATGCGCGGCGCCATCGCTTGCAGATCCGCCCGGTGGATGTGCAGGCCAGCGACTGGGACTGCAGCCTGGAGCCCATCGATGGCCAGCAACCGGCGATTCGCATGGGGTTGCGCATGATCTCGGGGTTTCGCGAAGAGGATGGGCGGCGCATCGAAGCCGCACGTCAGCGCCGGGCGTTCAGCGATATTGCCGATCTGGACGCCCGCGCCGGGCTGGATGCGCGCACCCAGGCATTGTTGGCGGATGCCGGGGCCTTGCGTGCCCTGGCCGGCAACCGGCATACGGCGCGCTGGGCCGTGGCAGGGGTGCATAAGCAGCTTGGCTTGTTCGCCGGCCTGCCCAGCCCCGATGAGGCGCGGGTGGAACTGCCGAAACCGACGGTGGGTGAGGATCTGCACGCCGACTACGCCCTGCTTGGCACCACCCTTGGCCCGCACCCATTGGCGCTGCTGCGCGCCGAGCTGCGTAAACGGCGTTGCCGCAGCTCGAATGAACTGCAGGCGGTGGAGCATGGGCGCACTGTCAGCGTCGCCGGGCTGGTCACCGGTCGCCAGCGCCCCGGCACGGCCAGTGGCGTGACCTTTGTCACCCTCGAAGATGAATTCGGTAACCTCAACGTGGTGGTCTGGCGCGACCTGGCCGAACACCAGCGCCAGGCCCTGGTGGGGTCGCGGTTGCTCAAGGTGGACGGGCGTTGGGAGGCGGTGGGCGAGGTGCGGCACCTGATCGCCGGGCGCCTGACCGACCTGACGCCGCTGCTGGACGGCATCACGGTGCGCAGCCGGGATTTTCACTGAGGCGGGTAGCGCTGGCGGTGATTAGCCCCTAATTTATAGAAAATGAAACCATCGCCCCTTGATACGCTCCAAATTTTGCGACCGTCCTTTCTCTGCGCAGAGCCGAACGATGCAATTCTTATCCGACCCCCACGGCTGTGAAGGTTGGGCCGGCGAAATGGCCCAGCGCATTCGCGCATTTGACTGGTCCACCACCGACCTGGGACCCCTTGACCGCTGGTCCACCAGCCTCGCCTGTACCGTGCAGATGATGCTGGCATCCCCCGTGCCCATGGTGATGCTCTGGGGGCCGGCGGGGTACATGATCTACAACGACAGCTATTCGGTGTTTGCCGGCGGCCGCCATCCTTATTTGCTCGGCACGCCGGTGGAGCTGGGCTGGCCGGAAGTCGCCGACTTCAACCGCCATGTGGTGGACACCTGCCTGGCCGGCGGCACCTTGTCGTTCAACAACAAAGACCTGGTGCTGCTGCGCAACGGCCAGCCGGAAACGGTGTGGCTGGATCTCTATTACAGCCCCGTCGCCGGGGATAACCAGCAACCGGCCGGTGTGCTGGCGATTGTGGTGGAGACCACCGCCCATGTTCATTCCGAACGTGTGCGCCAGGAATTGACCCATAACCTGGAGCAACGGGTGGCCGCCGAAGTCCAGGCGCGTTCCGCCGCCGAAGACCAACTGCGCCAGTCGCAAAAGCTCGAAGCCATTGGTGGCCTGACCGGTGGCGTGGCCCATGACTTCAATAACCTGTTGCAAGTGATCGCCGGCAACCTGCACCTGCTGGCCCGCCATGAACCGGAGAATGCCCAGGTGCAGCGGCGGGTCACGGCGGCCATTGCCGCGGTGGAGCGGGGCGCCAAACTGTCCTCGCAACTGCTGGCCTTTGCCCGGCGCCAACCGTTGTCACCGGCCGTGTACAACCCGCAGCGCATCTACGCCGGGCTGGGCGAACTGCTGCAACGTGCGTTGGGTGAAACCATCCATATCGACGTGCAGCTGCCCCAGGATTCCTGGTGCATCAACGTCGATCGCAACCAGTTGGAAAATGCGCTGCTCAACCTGGCGATCAACGCCCGCGACGCCATGAAAGGCGAAGGCGTGATTCGCATCACCGGTGAAAACATCATCCTCAACCCCAAGGATTGCCGTGGCAAAAGCATCAAGCCAGGCGAGTATGTGCGCCTGGCCGTCACCGACATTGGCGTGGGCATGCCGGCGGCGATCCTGTCGCGGGTGTTCGAGCCGTTTTTCACCACCAAGCGCGATGGCCACGGCACCGGCCTTGGCTTGAGCATGGTGTTTGGTTTTGTCCGCCAGAGCGGTGGGCATGTGGACGTGTGGAGCGAGGAGGGCAAGGGCACCGTGGTGCAAATGTACTTTCCGCGCAGCCTGGGCGAAGAAGTCCAGGAGACTCACCCAGAACCCGTGTCCCACGACATGGGCCAGGAGACCATCCTGGTGGTGGAGGACAACGAGGATGTGCGGGTGACCGTGGTGGACCTGCTCGAACAGGCAGGCTACACGGTGTTGACCGCCGAAGACGGCGACCGCGCGATGCAAGCCTTGCAGGACGGCGTGCGGCCCGACCTGATCTTCACCGATGTGGTGATGCCCGGCCGTATCAAAAGCACCGACCTGGCCGAGTGGGCCCGCGTCCAGACGCCGCCGGTGGCGGTGCTGTTCACCTCGGGGCACACCCGCGACATCCTCTCCAGCAATCACCTGCTCAGCGCTGACATTCACTTGCTGAGCAAACCCTACAGCCCCGAGGCCCTGACGCAACGGCTGCGCAGCGTGCTCACTGCCAGACAAGGTTGTTCATGACGTCACAGCGCAACATGCCTCCGATCACTGCCCAGCACCTTGGATTCGTAAAGGTGCGCGGCGCCCGCGAACACAACCTGAAGAACGTCGACGTGGACATTCCCCGGGATGCCCTGGTGGTGTTTACCGGCGTCTCCGGCTCGGGCAAATCGTCCCTGGCGTTCTCCACGGTGTATGCCGAGGCCCAGCGCCGCTATTTCGAATCGGTGGCGCCCTATGCACGGCGCCTGATCGATCAGGTCGGCGTGCCGGATGTCGACAGCATCGAAGGCCTGCCGCCCGCCGTGGCGTTGCAGCAGCAGCGCGGCACGCCGAGTGCGCGTTCCTCAGTGGGCAGTGTGACCACCCTCTCGAGCCTGATCCGCATGCTGTATTCGCGTGCCGGCAGCTACCCGCCGGGACAGGCGATGCTGTATGCCGAGGACTTTTCGCCGAACCTGCCCCAGGGCGCGTGCCCGCAATGCCATGGCCTGGGCCGTGTGTATGAAGTGACCGAGGCGCTGATGGTGCCCGATCCGTCCCTGACCATCCGCCAGCGCGCGGTGGCGTCCTGGCCCCTGGCGTGGCAGGGCCAGAACCTGCGCGACATTCTCGTGACCCTGGGCTATGACGTGGATGTTCCCTGGCGCGACCTGCCGAAAAAGCAGCGCGACTGGATCCTGTTCACCGAAGAAACCCCCACCGTACCGGTGTATGCCGGTTTCACCCCGGCGCAAACCCGCGATGCACTGAAACGCAAGCTGGAGCCAAGCTACCAGGGCACGTTCAGCGGCGCGCGGCGCTACATCCTGCACACCTTCACCCACACCCAAAGCGCGCTGATGAAGAAGCGCGTGTCGCAGTTCATGCAGGGCAGCGCCTGCCCGTTGTGCGAGGGCAAGCGGCTGACCCGGGCGGCGCTGTCGGTGAAGTTTGCCGGGGTGGACATTGGCGAGTTGTCGCAACTGTCATTGACGCAATTGGCCACGTTGTTGCGGCCGGTGGCGGCGGGGCAGGACAAGATGAAGCTGTCGGTGGAAAAACGCCTGGCGGCCCAGCGCATTGCCGAGGATCTGCTGGAGCGGGTCAGTACCTTGATCGAATTGGGGTTGGGCTATCTGTCCCTGGAGCGCAGCACGCCGACCCTGTCGTCCGGGGAGTTGCAGCGCCTGCGCTTGGCCACGCAATTGGGCTCGCAATTGTTCGGGGTGATTTATGTGCTGGATGAACCTTCGGCAGGCCTGCACCCGGCGGATGGCGAAGCGTTGTTCAGCGCGCTCGAACGCTTGAAAGCGGCGGGCAATTCGTTGTTTGTGGTGGAGCATGACCTGGAAACCATGCGCCGCGCCGACTGGCTGATCGATGTGGGCCCGGCCGCCGGCGAGCATGGCGGGCACGTGCTGTACAGCGGGCCACCGGCCGGTCTGGCGGACGTTGAGGCGTCGCAGACCCGGGCCTATCTGTTCGCCGACAAGCGCCCTGGGAACCCGGCGCGCCGTGAACCCAGCGGCTGGCTGAGCCTGGAAGGCGTGACGCGCAATAACCTCAAGGACCTGAGCGTGGATGTCCCGTTGGGCTGCTTTACGGCGGTCACCGGTATTTCCGGCTCGGGCAAGTCCAGCCTGGTCAGCCAGGCGCTGCTGGAACTGGTGGGCAGCGGCCTCGGCAGCCGGGTGGAAAACGACGAAGAGCCGAGCCTGGAAGACGACGCCCCGCAAATCAGCGGCGGGCGCATCAGTGCCGGCCTGGAGCACATCCGCCGCCTGGTGCAGGTGGACCAGAAACCCATCGGCCGCACCCCGCGTTCCAACCTGGCGACCTACACCGGTTTGTTCGACAACGTGCGCAAGTTGTTCGCCGCCACGCCAGCGGCGAAGAAGCGCGATTACGACGCCGGGCAGTTCTCCTTCAACGTCGCCAAGGGCCGTTGCCCGAACTGCGAAGGCGAGGGCTTTGTCAGCGTCGAATTGCTGTTCATGCCCAGCGTCTACGCACCGTGCCCGACCTGCCACGGCGCGCGCTACAACCCTGAAACCCTGGCCGTCAAATGGCAAGGCCTGAGCATCGCCCAGGTGCTGGGGCTGACCGTGGAACAAGCGGTGGAGGTGTTCGCCGAACAACCTGGGGTACTGCGTTCACTGCACGTGCTGCGGGATATCGGCCTGGGTTACCTGCGCCTTGGGCAGCCGGCGACGGAACTGTCCGGCGGCGAAGCGCAACGCATCAAACTGGCCACCGAGCTGCAACGCAATGCCCGGGGCGCGACCTTGTATGTGCTGGACGAACCCACCACCGGGCTGCACCCACGGGATGTCGACCGCCTGCTCAGCCAGCTCAATCAACTGGTGGATGGGGGGCATACGGTGGTCGTGGTGGAACATGAAATGCGTGTGGTGGCCCAGAGTGACTGGGTGATCGACATCGGACCGGGAGCCGGGGACCGGGGCGGCAAGGTGGTTGCCAGCGGGACACCGCAGAAGGTGGCCAAAAACAAAACCAGCCGTACCGCGCCATTCCTGGCCCGAGAGCTGCTCTGACAAGCGATGTTGTCCAAATGTGGGTGGGGGGCTTGCTCCCGATGAGGGAGTGTCAGTCGCTAACAATTTGACTGAGCCACCGCCATCGGGGGCAAGCCCCCTCCCACATTTTGCTCAGCGTTAGGTCAGGTTGATCTGTGCCCTGGCCTGCTTCACCACATTCTCAACCGTAAACCCGAACTGCTCCTGCAACTTCGCCAACGGCGCCGACGCGCCGAAGCTGTTCATCACCACCTTGGCGCCGGTCTGGCCGACATAGCGGTCCCAGCCCAGTGGCCCGGCCTGTTCCACCACCACCCGGGCCTTCACTGCCGGCGGCAACACGCTGTCGCGGTAGGCCTGGTCCTGGTCTTCGAACAGTTCCCAGCTGGGCATTGATACCACCTGCGCGGCAATCCCTTCGCCTTTCAACTGCTCATACGCCGCGACCGCCAGGCTGACTTCACTGCCGCTCGCCAGCAGAATCACCTGAGGATCATCCGCCTTCGCCAGCACATAGGCGCCCTTGGCCGCCCCCGATGCCGCCGCGTACTGGGTACGATCCAGCGTCGGCAGTGGCTGGCGGGACAGTATCACGCAACTTGGCCGGTGGGTCTGCGCCAGCGCGACCTTCCACACTTCCAGGGTTTCATTCGCGTCGCCGGGGCGCAGGGTCAGCAGCCCCGGCGTGGCGCGCAGTTGGGTCAGGTGTTCGATGGGCTGGTGGGTCGGCCCATCTTCGCCCACGCCAATCGAGTCATGGGTAAACACGAACACCACCGGCAGCTCCATGATCGCGGCCAGGCGGATCGGCGGCTTCATGTAGTCGCTGAACACCAGGAATGTCGAGGTGTACGGCCGCAGGTAGGACAACGCCATGCCGTTGGCAATCGCGCCCATGGCGTGTTCGCGGATGCCGAAGTGCAGGTTGCGCCCGCTGTAGTCGTCGGCGCTGAAACGCCCGGCACCGTCGAAGGTGAGGTTGGTCTTGGTCGAGGGCGACAGGTCCGCCGAGCCGCCGAGCAGCCACGGGATCTGCCGGGCAAAGGCATTCAGTACTTCGCCACCGGCGGCACGGCTGGCCACGCCCTTGGCGTCGGGGTCGAAACCGGGCAGGTCATCCTGCCAATGCTCCGGCATTTCGCCGGCACGCATGCGGCGCAGCTCTTCGGCCAGTTGCGGCTCGTGCTGCTGCAGCTGCGCCAGGCTATGCTGCCAGGCGTCATATAACGGCTGGCTGCGCTCCAGCAGGGCGTCACGCAACACCGTGCGGGCCTCGTCGGGGACCAGGAAGCTGGAATCCTGCGGCCAGCCATACGCAGCCTTGGTCAGGCGGATCTCTTCATCGCCCAAGGGCTCGCCATGGGCGGCGGCGGTGTTGTGTTTGTGTGGCGAACCGTAGCCGATCACGCTGTCGACCACGATCAGGGTCGGCGCGCCGGTGTTGCCCTTGAAGGTGTTCAGCGCCTCGCTCAAGGCCTGCAAGTCATTCGCATCGGTGACGTGCACGGTGTGCCAGCCATAGGCCTGGAAGCGCTTGATCACGTCTTCGCTGAAGGCCAGCTCGGTGTGGCCTTCGATGCTG
The DNA here is from genome assembly GCF_049132125.1 of Pseudomonas sp. NFX5. Taxonomy (NCBI): domain Bacteria; kingdom Pseudomonadati; phylum Pseudomonadota; class Gammaproteobacteria; order Pseudomonadales; family Pseudomonadaceae; genus Pseudomonas; species Pseudomonas sp. NFX5. Next base: position 148,510 of record NZ_JAFMZG010000002.1, on the reverse strand, counting down.
ATGGTGTTGTTGTCGTAGATCCAGCACAGGTTATCCAGCTTCAGGTGCCCGGCCATGGACGCGGCTTCGCTGCTGATGCCCTCCATCATGTCGCCGTCGCCGCACAGGGTGTAGACGTTGTAGTCGAACAGCACCTGGCCGTCGCGGTTGAAACGCTTGCCCAGCCAGCGCTGGGCCATGGCCATGCCGACGCTGTTGGCGCAGCCCTGGCCCAGCGGCCCGGTGGTGGTTTCCACACCGGTGGTCATGCGGTACTCGGGGTGGCCGGGGGTCTTGGAGCTCATCTGGCGGAACTGCTTGATATCGTCCAGGCTGATCGCCGGTTGCCCCGAACGTTTGCCGTGGGCATCGATCTCGACCACACCGGCCAGGTGCAGCAGCGAATACAGCAGCATCGACGCATGCCCCACCGACAACACAAAGCGGTCACGGTTGGGCCAGTCGGGATGCTCGGGGTGGTAACGCAGGAAGCGGCTCCACAGCGTATACCCCACCGGTGCCAGGCCCATGGGCGTGCCGGGGTGGCCGGAGTTGGCCTTCTGCACGGCGTCCATGGCCAGGGTGCGCAGGGTGTTGATGCATTGGGTGTCGACAGCGGTGGCAGCATGAGTCATGAAACCGTTCTCCCTCGGGTGGCGATTTACAGTGGAGGGCGGGGTGTGGCAAAGGTTTGATCCCATTGCCCGCGCCGCGACGAACGGGGATGGATTGACCCTGAACATGACAAGACCGGCTGGAATGGGCTAGCTTCAAGGGGGTAAGCCATTGATCAACTTGCGGAGGTACGCCATGCCAGTGAAACACGACCTGTATCAGGATTTGGGGTTGAGCAAGGAAGCCGTTCACGAACGCAGGGCGAACGACAAACGCCTGGACTCGCTGTTCACTCAATACGATGCGGCCGATGGGGAGGTGCTGAAGGCGGAATCGGCCAAGGCCAGCGATGAGGAGGTGGAGAAGCTGAAGAAGAAACGCCTGTTGGTCAAAGACGAGATTGTGGGGCGATTGGGTTAAGCGCAACACTGCGCCTGCCATAGCGGGCGCAGATTTTTTCAGAATTGCCTGAAAGACATCTCTGCGCCGCCTGCCTATGATCCCGCTCGCCCTCCCGGCTCTGGGGACTGTTGCGGCGCAAGGATTGCGCCGGTGAGCCGGGTGGGCACTTTCCGTTTCTACACCAGCAGTGCCCGAGTGCATTCATCTATGGAGCGCTGCTGCGTCTCGCCATACACCTTCAATTCATCGACAGTCGTGCGCCCCAGGGCCTTCTCGAATTCGGCCTGGTTCGAATTGGCTGCGTAGTGACTCTGCGCCCCATCCCCCAGGTTCGACTGGAAAATCCCCGCCGCACTCACTGGCAGGAAATCCTCATACACCAAGGGTTCGACAGCCACATGGCCGGCGGCGACCAGTGCCTCCAGTGTGCGCGGTTGATCGGCCTGGCCGCGTGCCGCCAGGCCTTTCTCCGTGGCGAAGTAGCGGAAGTAGGCCAGATCCTGCTCACGCATCTGCCCGTGGTTATCCGGGAAGGCCTGGAAGTGCTGCTCCATCAACTGCATGTAACGCGCGGCATTGCCCTCGTTGGGGAAGGCGCCCAGTTCGTCGCGCGCGGCATTCAGCAGTTGGTCGTACAGCGCGCGGCCCTTGGGCGTCAGCGCCACGCCACGCTGTTCGATTTCGCCGAAACGCGCGCTGTGGCTGCCCTGGGCATCGGTGAAGGCGATGGGTTCGTCGAGGGCCTTGAAGCTGGTCTGGCGCAGCAGGATCGGGCACTGGCGGCGGGGCGGCCCTTCGATCACGGCCTTGGGGGTGATGCCCTTGCCGGGCATGGCGGCCTGGACCTGGTCGATGTCCAGGGTGCGCGGGGTCAGGTGGTTGATGTGCGGGCCCTTGAAGGCCACCACGTCGGCGATCAGGCGGTGCTGGTCGCTGAGTTGCTGGTATTGCGCGGCGGTCACGGTCGCGGTGGGGTGCCAGCGGAAGGTTTCCAGGGCCTGGCGCACAAACTCATCGGCATCCGCAGGGTTGAGGCCACCGTCCTTCTCCGCTTGTTCGATCAGCGCCAGGGCGCGGGGAGTGAATATCGAGCGCTTGGCCAGGGCGGTTTCGGCAAACCCGCGCAGCTCGGGGTTTTCGATCAGCTCCATGCGCAACAATGAGGTAAACACGCGAAACGGGCTGGTCTGCAGCGCGCTTTCGTGCACGGCGCGGAACGCCGTGGAATGCACCGGCACGCCGGCGGGGGTCAGGTCGTAGTAACCCACCGGCTGCATGCCCATCACCGCGAACAGGCGGCCGATGGTCGCCAGTTCCGCCGCGGTGCCGAGGCGGATGGCGCCATGGCGTTCCATGTCCAGGCGCTGGATCTCACCGGTGCGTTGCAGCTGTTGCGCCAGGTCCGGTTCGCTGGCGAGTACGTGGGCGTTGGTGGCGGCGACCAGCTCCATCAGTGCGCCATACAGCGGAACTTCATCTCGGTACATGTCGGACATGGCCTTGGAAAAGCCCTTGCGGATCTCGTCGGGGCTGACATGTGCGGTGCTGTGCATAGAAAAATTCCTGATCACGATGCTGATGGGCGCGGCCGATACCTGGATTTTGTTGGGCTGTGGGCGGGCGTGCAAACGAAGAATCCTCTGGACTTCATTCTGCAAATGAATGAAATGACGTGAATATGACAAAAAACGGCGGCAGGGAAATTTCATTTTCCAGGCCCTTTTCTAAAGAAAGCTTCACGAGGTCCGCCCTGGCCGGCATGAAAGAATCGTCACGTTTGCAGAGCCGACAGTGGGTTTGCACGCCAAACACGATAAAAAAACATTCAGGGGCCGCAGTTAATGAAAATTTCTACACTGGCGCTGTCGATCACCGCCGCCGTTCTTGCACAACAGGCTTACGCTGATGACTTCGGGCTCGGCGCGCTGGGCACAGGCAATGGCCACAGCGGCTTTCTCGAAGACAGCCATGCGTCCGTCAGTTCGCGGACCATGTACTACAGCGCAGATAACCGCTCGGGCACCAACAACGACTTGCGCGAAGCAGCCACCGCGTTGCGTTTCGACTATAAATCCGGCTTCACCCAAGGCACCGTTGGCCTGGGTTTCGACGTGATGGCCTTCGGCGCCCTGCGCCTGGACGGCGGCGATGGTCACACTGCGGGCCCGGGCCTGGCGGGTAATGGCAACAGCTTCTTCCCAACCAAAAACAACGGCACCGAGCCGGCCGACTCCTTCGGTCGCGCGGCCGGCAACGTGAAGTTCCGCATTTCCCAGACCGAGTTGCATGTCGGTGGTGGCCTGGCGCCGGTGTTGCCGATCCTGGTCTCCAACGACAGCCGCGTGGCGCCGCAAACCTTTGACGGCGGCATCCTCACCTCCAACGATATTCCCAACGTCACCTTCACCGGCGGCGAGCTGAACCGCGCCGAAGGCCGTGCCTCCAGCAACGCCACGGGCTTGAGCGTGGCCGGCGGTACGCGCGACAGCGACAGCTTCAAATTCGGTGGGGTGGACTACAAGCCGTTTGGTTCGTCCGACAACGCCATCGCAAAAAACCTGACGTTGCAGTACTACTACGCCCAGTTGCAGGACTTCTACAAACAGAACTACGTCGGCTTGGTCCACGTGCTGCCCCTGGGCAACGACCAGTCGTTCAAGACCGACCTGCGTTACTTCGACAGCAGCAGCGACGGCAAGAATGGCGAGAGTGGCTACCAGTTCAACAACAACGGCGGCTACGCCAAGCACGCCAACGAAGTGGACAACAAAACCTACAGTGCCGCGTTCACCTACCAACTGGGTGGCAGCAGCTTGATGCTCGGCCACATTGGCGTGGGTGACGATGGCGGCTTCGTCTGGGTCAACCAGGGCAGCCTTGCCGATCCCCACGCCCAAGGTGCCGGCGGCAGCGACTTCTACCTGTTCACCGATGCGGTGGTGGGCCAGTTCTCCCGGGCGGGCGAGCAGGTCAACTTCGGGCAGTACGCGTATGACTTCAAGGCCTACGTACCGGGCCTGAAAGCGTCCGTGGCCTACCTGGACGGTACGGATATCAAGTCGAAGGTTGCCGGTGGTCCTGACCAGAAAGAAAACGAAACCGACTTCCGCCTGGACTACGTGGTGCAGGCCGGGCCTCTGAAAGGCTTCGGTACCACCTTGCGTACCGGCACCTATCACGGCAAAAACACCGGTACCGCCGACCAGGACCAGACCCGCCTGATCTTCAACTACACCTACGCCATCTTCTAAGTCTTCATGTGCACCCGGGCGTCATTGGGCTCTACACTGCTCCTCACCTGGTAGGCGATGGAGGACCCGATGACGGCCACACCCGACACCCGAATACTGGACACGATCGAAGGCCAACGCCTGGCGACGCAGGATGCCGAGCGTTGGCGCGAGTGGGGCCCCTACCTGAGCGAACGCCAATGGGGCACGGTGCGCGAAGACTACAGCGCCGACGGCGATGCCTGGGCTTACTTCCCCCATGAACATGCGCGCAGCCGCGCCTACCGCTGGGGCGAGGATGGCCTGGCCGGTTTCAGCGACAAGGCGCAACACTGGTGCCTGGGCCTGGCCCTGTGGAACGAGCGCGACGCGATCCTCAAGGAGCGCCTGTTCGGCCTGAATAACGCCGAGGGCAACCACGGTGAAGACGTCAAGGAGTTGTACTTTTTCGTCGACGGTGTGCCCAGCCATGCCTATATGCGCATGCTCTACAAATACCCCCATGCGGCCTTTCCCTACGCCGACCTGATTGCCGAGAACGCCCGGCGTGGGCTGGGCGATGCCGAGTACGAGATCCTCGATACCGGTGTGTTCGAAGACAACCGCTACTGCGACGTCAGCGTCGAATACGCCAAGCACCAGCCTGACGATATTTTCATGCGCGTCACCGTGCACAACCGTTCGCAGCAGCCGACGCGCCTGCAGGTGCTGCCGCAGCTGTGGGCGCGCAATGACTGGAGCTGGACCTCGGATGCGCCCAAGCCGCAGTTGAGGCTGGACGGCGAACACGTGCTGGCCCGTCATCATGCACTGCCCGATCTGCGCCTCAGCGCCTGGGGGCAGGAGAGTGTGGAATGGCTGTTCTGTGAAAACGAGAGCAACTTCCCGCGACTGGGCGGGCAACCGGCGCCGGGGCCGTTCAAGGACGGGATCAACGATTATGTGGTTGAAGGGCTGGACGCTGCGATTCGTCGCGACACCGGTACCAAGGTTGCCGCACGCTTTATCCTTGAGCTGGCGGGGCTGCAAAGCCAAAGCCTTTACCTGCGCCTTGCGCCCGTGGACGCGCCGGAGGTCAACGCGCGCAAACTGTTTGAGCAGCGTCGCCAGGAAGCCGATGACTTCTACGCCGCCTTGCAGCAAGGCCTCGTCGATGACGACGCGCGCAACGTGCAGCGCCAGGCCCTGGCTGGCTTGCTGTGGTCCAAGCAGCTCTACTATTTCGATGTGAACCAGTGGCTCGACGGCGACCCCGCCCAGCCCGCGCCACCGCCCGAGCGCCTGCATATCCGCAATACCCATTGGCGGCACCTGTCCAACTTCGACATCCTGTCCATGCCCGACACCTGGGAATACCCGTGGTACGCCTCCTGGGACCAGGGCTTCCAGGCGGTGGCGTTTGCCCTGATCGATCCGGGGTATGCCAAGCAACAGCTGTTGTTGCTGGTGAAGGACCGCTTCATGCACCCCAACGGCCAACTGCCCGCCTATGAATGGCGCTTCGACGACGCCAACCCACCGGTGCATGCCTGGGCCAGCTGGCGCGTGTATCAGCAGGACAAGGCGCTGACCGGTGTGGGCGATCTGGATTTCCTCGAGCGGATCTTCCACAAGCTGCTGCTGAATTTTTCCTGGTGGGTCAACCGCAAGGACGCCGAGGGTCGCAACCTGTTCCAGGGCGGCTTCCTGGGGCTGGACAATATCGCCTTGTTCGACCGCTCGGCCGCGTTGCCGCCGGGTTATCAGCTCGATCAGGCCGACGGCACCGCCTGGGTGGCTGCGTATGCGCTGGACTTGATGCGCATCGGCCTGGAGCTGGCCAAGCGCAATGCGGTGTATGTCGATATCGCGGTGAAGTTTTTCGAGCACTTCCTGTATATCGCCGGCGCCATCAACCGCGTCGACGACAGCGCCGAAGGCCTGTGGGACGAGCAGGACCTGTTCTTCTACGACGTACTGCACCGTCCCGACGGCCAGAACGAGCCGGTGCGCCTGCGCTCCATTGTCGGCCTGATGCCGTTGTTTGCCGTGCTGGTGCTGGAGCAGCGCGAACACGAAGGGCTGGAGGGGTTGCGTGAACGGCTGTTGGGGTTCATGCACCACCGGCCGGACCTGGCCAAACTGGTGTCGCGCTGGAACGAACCGGGGCAGGGCAATCGCCTGTTGCTGGCGCTGTTGCGTGGCGAGCGCACCAAGGATTTGCTGCGGCGCATGCTCGATGACGACGAATTCCTCTCGGCCTTTGGCGTGCGTTCCCTGTCCAAGGCGTTTGCCGAGCAGCCATTGGCGCTGAAGATGAATGGCGACACCCTGTGCGCCCGTTACCAGCCGGGTGAATCCGACTCGCGCCTGTACGGCGGCAATTCCAACTGGCGCGGGCCCTTGTGGATGCCGGTGAACTACATGCTGATCGAATCGCTGCGCGAATTTCACCGCTACTACGCGGACAACTTCTCGGTGGAATACCCCACGGGCAGCGGGTATCTGGCATCCCTGGAGGACGTGGCCGACAGCCTCAGCCAGCGCTTGACCCGCCTGTTTCTGCGGGATGAAAACGGTTCACGACCGTCGATGGCGGGGTATGCGCAGTTGGAGGCGGACCCGGCCAGTCGTGACCTGGTGTTGTTCCATGAATATTTCCATGGCGAGACGGGGCGGGGGTTGGGGGCTTCGCACCAGACCGGATGGAGTGCGTTGGTGGCGTTGCTGCTACAGCCCAGGATCTGAATACCACCGTAGACCAAATGTGGGAGGGGCTTGCCCCCTCCCACAGAGATTCAGGGTTGCCCGTGAATCAGGAAGGGAACAGTTCGCTCAGCTTCATGGCCAGCATCATGTCGCCTTCGGTGCGCAGCTTGCCTCCCATGAAGGCCTGCATGCCGTCGGTCTCGCCGCTGACGATGCCTTTCATGGTGTCGCCGTCCATGACCAGGGTCACTTGGGCGTCAGGGTTTTCGCCTTCCAGCAGTTCGCAGGTGTTGTTCTTGACCACCAGCGAGAAGTTCTGGGTGTCGTCGATACGGAAACCGAACACCAGGTCCAGGCCGTCGGCGGCGGCTGGGTTGAATTTGGCTTTCATTGCTTCTACGGCTTTAGCTACGTCAGTCATGGTTTCGATCCTTTTATGGTGAGTCCAGTGACCTTGGGGTCACGGTTGGCCGCACTTCATCGGAAGGTGATGAGTTGCGGCGCCTTCAACAGTTGCAAGTGGGTGTGACTGTTGAAGGAAGCCAGTGCCACCTCGCGACCGCGGAATTTCAGCTGGTTGAGCGAGGTGTTAACAATTTGCCAGTTCAGTTCGAAGGCCTGGGCGGCAGGCATCCGGGTAATCAGGTGGAGCAGGGCGGTGATGGTGCCGCCGGAGGTGAATACCGCGATCTTCTGCGTGTTGTCCGCCGCTTCCAGAATGCGTTGCAGGCCACCCTGGACGCGCTCCACGAAGCCCAGCCAGCTTTCCAGTCCCGGCGGGTCATAGGTGCCGGCCAGCCAGCGCTCGATGATCAGGGCGAAGATGCGTTGGAACTCGCTGCGGTTTTGCGCGGCGTTGCGCAGGATGTCCAGGGCGTCGGGTTCGCTGCCGAGCAGGTCGGGGAGCAGGGCGCGGATGATCGCGTCGGCATCGAATTCGTTGAAGGCGCTGTCGGTTTCCAATGCAGGTACCGGCAGGCCGAGGGTGCTGTATTGATCGAAGGCGGCAGTGGCCGTGTGTTGCTGGCGACGCAGGTCGCCGGCGATGCAGCGGTCGAACACCAGGCCCATATCCGCCAGGTGGCGGCCGAGCACTTGCGCTTGTTCCACGCCGACGGGCGACAGCACGTCATAGTCGTCTGCACCGAAGGAGGCCTGGCCATGTCGAATCAAATAGATGCTGCCCACGTCCGTTTTCCCGGTACGTTGAAAGTCTGGCGAGGTTATGAGGATGCCAGGGTGCTGTCAATGAAAAAACATACGCTTGTTTTAAAAGCTCGTTGGAGCGCGTTCCTGCTGGCGGTTTGAGCACTGGCCGCCCGGCGATCCCGTCGGTATGCTTGGGCAATCCGCGCCTGGCGCCGTGCATTGTTAAGGAGACACATGGATTTTTTGGCTGAATACGCGAGCTTTCTGGCGAAGACCGTCACCCTGGTGGTCGCTATTCTGGTGGTCTTGATCAGCTTCGCGGCACTGCGCAGCAAAGGGCGTCGCAAAGCCGCCGGCCAACTGCAGGTCAGCAAGCTCAATGACTTCTATAAGGGCCTGCGTGAGCGCCTGGAGTCGAGCCTGCTCGACAAGGAGCAGCTCAAGGCCCTGCGCAAGTCCGAAAGCAAAGCCGAAAAGAAGAACGGCAAGAAGAAACCCGAGGCCAAGCCACGGGTGTTCGTGCTGGATTTCGACGGTGACATCAAGGCCTCGGCCACCGAGAGCCTGCGCCATGAAATCACCGCACTGCTGAGCCTGGCCACGCCCAAGGACGAAGTGGTGCTGCGCCTGGAAAGCGGCGGCGGCATGGTCCACAGTTACGGCCTGGCGTCGTCGCAACTGGCGCGTATCCGCCAGGCGGGCGTGCCGTTGACCGTGTGCATCGACAAGGTCGCGGCCAGCGGCGGCTACATGATGGCGTGCATCGGCGAGAAGATCATCAGCGCACCGTTTGCCATCCTCGGCTCCATTGGCGTGGTGGCGCAGTTACCCAACGTCAACCGCCTGCTGAAAAAGCACGACATCGACTTTGAAGTGCTGACCGCCGGCGAGTACAAGCGCACCCTCACGGTGTTTGGCGAAAACACCGAGAAAGGCCGCGAGAAGTTCCAGGAAGACCTGGACATCACCCATCAGCTGTTCAAGAACTTCGTCTCGCGTTATCGCCCACAGCTGGCGATTGATGACGTAGCGACCGGAGAGGTGTGGCTGGGTGTGGCCGCGCTGGATAAGCAACTGGTCGACGAACTGCAAACCAGCGACGAATACCTGGCCACCAAGGCCAAGACCGCCGAAGTGTTCCACCTGCACTATGCCGAGCGTAAAAGCCTGCAGGAACGGGTGGGCCTGGCGGCCAGCGGCTCGGTAGACCGGGTGCTGCTGACCTGGTGGAGCCGCCTGACCCAGCAACGCTTCTGGTAAGCCCCTTTGGGGTATAGGTAATACCTGTGGGAGGGACGGTGCGACGATTCGACTTGCCCCCGATGGCGGCCTGACAGCCGACCAGGATGTTGGATCAGACCGAGTACATATCCGTTGCTGCGGTAACGGCTGCTGTTGGTTCCGCCCTTACGGCGGCTCACTTTTGAAAAGCGCAAAAGTAAGCAAAACGCTTCGCCCCACCACTCGGCACCTCGCCTAGGCTCGGTGTGCCCGTAATCCGACAGTGATGTGGGGGGCCGCCGCCACGCGCCATCCATGGCGCGGGGCGGCTAAACCGGCATCCCTGCCGGTTTACCCCCCAAATCACTATCGAATTCCGGCCAGCGTGGTTTAACGGGGCGCCTGAGATCAAGATCAAGAGCGGCTCGCTTCGCATCGTGGTTAGCGTTGGCTGCTACAAATTTTTGTAGATACCTATGCTCATCGGGGGCAAGTCGAATCGTCGCACCGTCCCTCCCACATTTAGTTCGGTGTGGGTATCGGCTTGCGCATCAGCCTCCCCACCACCAGTGCTCCGAGCAATCCCAATAACCCTGCCACCCACAACACCCCGCTGAACCCATCCACAAACGCCTGCCGCGCCAGCGGTTGCACCATCGCCCGTGCCGGCTCCGGCAACAAGCCCATTGCCGCCGGCATATCCCCGGCCACCACCCGTGAAGCAATCCCCGCCGCCTGCGCCTGCCATTGCGTGTCGATACGTGCGCGCAACACGTGCTCGCTGTGGCTGCTCAGCAGTGCGCCATACACGCCAATCGCCAACATGATCGCGCTGAACCGCATGGTGGTGCTCATGCCCGAGGCCATCCCCGCACGGTCCCGTGGCACGCAGGCCATGATGTTTTTTTGCGTATCACCATTGAGCAAACCGGCACCGGCACCGGTGACGGCAATCGCCAGGGCGAAGGGCAGGTAGCCGCCGATATTCACCGCCCAGGCACTTAGCAGGTTGCCGCAGCCCACCAGGGTCAACCCGGCCGCCATCATCGTTGCCGGTGCGAAGCGCCCCGCCAGCCGCGCGCCGATCCGGGGGCAGACCAGCATGGTCAGGGCGAACGGCAGCATGCCCAGGCCCGAGGCAATCGCGGAGAAACCCAGGCCGTTCTGCAGATAGAACGGCAGCAGCGTCATCATCACTTGGGCGCAGCCGGCGTAGGCAAACATCCCGAGCAAGGCGCCGATAAAACGCGGGTGGCGAAACAGTTGCAGGTCCACCATGGGCCGCTGCTGCACACGTTCGACCCCTACAAATACACCCAGCAACACCGCACCGCCGATCAGGCGTGCATAGGTCAGCGGGTTATCCCAGCCGATACGGTTGGCCTCGATCAGGCCCCAGATCAGGCACAACAGGCTCGCGCTGAAGGCCAGGCTGCCCCACGGGTCGAGGCGGGCGGATTGGCTATCGCGGGATTCCGGAATCGCGTGCAGCACCAGGCTCATCAGCGCCAGGCCCACGGGCAGGTTGAGGTAGAAAATCCAGCGCCAGCCCAGGTACTCGGTGATCAAGCCGCCCAGGGTCGGCGCGGCCGTCATCGCCACGCCCATGCAGGCGCCCCAGAACGCCCAGGCCTTGGCCCGCTCGACTTCATCGTGGAAGGTGTGGCCAATGGAGGCCAGGGCTGACGTGAGCAATAACGCTGCACCGACGCCCTTGACCGCGCGGGCGATGTCCAGCCACAACGCACTCGGCGCCGCCCCGCAGCCAAGGGAGGCGAGGATAAAAATACTCAGGCCCCAGACCAGGGATTTCTTGCGTCCGAACCGATCGGCCAGGCTCCCGGCCGGCAGCAGCAAGGCGGCAAACGCCAGCATGTAGGCACTGACGACCCATTCGATATCGGCAAAGTTCGCCCCCAGGTCGCGAGCGATGCTCGGCAGGGTCACGGCGACGATATTGGTGTCGAGCACGATCAGCGAGCAGACACCGGACGCGGTGAGCAACGTCAGGCGTGGGCTGACCCGACTCATGGCTTGATTACCTTACGGGCAATAGGGGAAATGCAGTTGGTGGGCATCGCAAGGGCGCTCCAGTGTTGAGGTGCTTCGAGCTTATCCCTCGCCGCTGCTGGTATTGTTAGCCACTGTGGAGCACTTCATTACCTTTGAGCTAATCCTGTTATGGATATCCGCCATTTTCGCTACTTCCTCGCCGTGGCCCGGCAGCGCAACTTCACCCGTGCCGCCGAGCAATTGGGCATTGCGCCACCGACCCTGAGCCGGCAGATCCAGGACATGGAAACCAGCCTGGGCACGCGCTTGTTTATCCGCCGGCAACGCGAAGTCAGCCTCACCGAAGCCGGCGCCGCCTTGCTGGTCGAGGCCGAAGCCACCGTGCGCCAGTTTGAATTCGCCCAGCACCATGCCCAGCGTGCCGGGCGTGGCGAGATCGGCCATATCGAATTGGGTTACGTGGCTTCGGCGCTGTACGCCGGGCTGTTGCAGCGGCAGATGCGTGCGTTCGGCCAGGCATTTCCCGACGTCAGCGTGACGGTGCGCGAATGCGCCATGGCCACGCTGCCGAGTGCGGTGGCGGACGGGCGCTATGACATCGGCTACATCCGCTCGCCGATGACCTTGCCCGAGGGAGTAGAGGCGGTGCGTCTGGACGGCGAAGGTTTTGTCCTGGCGCTGCCCCAGGATTCCTGGCTGCTGGGGCTCGCGGCCATTGGCTGCGAACACCTGCAAAACGAGACATTTATCCTGCCGGAGCAAATCAGCGGCACCCTGCATGTCGCCGCGCAAGGCGGTTATGCCCCGCGCCTGGGGCCACAGCCGGGCGGGCTGGTCGCGGTGGTGGCGCTGGTGTCGATGGGGCAGGGCGTGGCGGTGGTGCCCGCATCAATGGTCGGGCATGTGCAGTTGCCGGGCGTGGTGTACCGCAGCATTCAGGGCTGCGACGCATCCTCGTGGCTGTCGCTGATTCACCGGCGCTTCGAGAAAGCGCCGGCGGTGGCGCGGTATATCCAGCAGGTCAAGCACTCAGGCGCGGCTGCACCGAATCCGCCAGGCGCGTAAGGATCAGGCAGCACGACACCGCCCCTGCATCCAGCACGCCCAGTGAGCGCTCGCCCAGGCGACTGGCGCGGCCGATCTTCGCCACCAGGTCCTTGGTGGAGTCGCGCCCCTGGGAGGCAGCGGTTTTCATCGCCTCCAGTGCATCACTGAAAGACGCCCCCGAGGCGTGCGCGCGCTCGAAGGCTTCCACCGCCGGGATCAATGTGTCCATCAGGCACTTGTCGCCCACGCCCGCTTCGGTGATGTCCTGCAACGAGGTCAGGCCGCCGCGCAACAGGTGGGCGAAGGTGGCTGCGTCGATGTCGTCACGGCCGCGCACTTCGTCGGCCATGCCGATAAACAGGCTGCCATACAACGGCCCCATGGAGCCGCCGATGCCTTCCATCAGGCTCAGGGTCAGCTCATCCAGGGCTTCGGCGAGGGTCAGTTGGCGACCTTCGATCGTGCGCCCGCAATGGGCGAAGCCCTTGGCCATGTTGATGCCATGGTCGCCGTCGCCAATCGCGCCGTCGACTTCGCTGAGGTATTCACGGTTGGCCACGATCACGCTGACCAGGTCGGTGACGATGGCGCTGCCGTGGTGGCTGGAAAAATGCTGGCTCATGGTTCAGTCCGCCTGGGTCATGCCGATGGAGCGGCAGGGTTGGTCGATCAGGGTTTTCAGCTCCGCGTCGAGGCCGAGCAGGGTCAGGGTCACGCCCATCATTTCCAGGGAGGTGAAGTAGTTGCCGACGTAGCAGCGGTGAATCTTCAGGCCCTTGGCGTTGAGTTGGCGTTCCACCTCGGCGTAGAAAATATACAGCTCCATCACCGGCGTGGCGCCAAGACCGGAGACCAGCACCACTACGCTGTCATCCTGGCTGAAGTCGCGGTCGGCGAGGATCGGCGCGAGCATGCGCTCGGCCATGGCGGCGGCGGACTCAATGGGGATGACCTCAATGCCCGGTTCGCCGTGATGGCCGATGCCCAGTTCCATCTGGCCGTCGGGGATCTGGAAGTTGGGCTTGCCCACGGCGGCAATGGTGCAGGGCGTGAGGCCGATGCCAATCGAGCGGCAGTGGTCGACGGTTTTCTGCGCGACGCGAATCACGCCGTCGAGGTCGTAGTGCTGGGCGGCAGCGGCACCGCCGATCTTCCACATGAAGATTTCCCCGGCCACGCCGCGACGTTTGGCGATCTCGGCCTTGGGCGCGGAGGCCACGTCGTCGTTGGCGACCACGGTGCGGATGCGCATGTCTTTGCTGGCGGCCATTTTCATCGCCAGCTTCACGTTCATATTGTCACCGGCATAGTTGCCGTACAGGCAGGCCACGCCGGCGCCATGGTCGGCGGCGCGGAAGGCGTCGAAAAAGCTCTTGGCGGTGGGCGAGGAGAAAATCTCACCGACGGCCACCGCGTCGACCAGGCCGGGGCCGACATAGCCGAGAAAGGCCGGCTCATGGCCGGAGCCGCCCCCCGTGACAATGCCGACACGCCCTGGCCCGGAAGGCCTGGCCTTGACGATCACCCGTGGGTTGCTTTCGTACTGGCGCAGTTCGGGGTGCGCGACCAGGATGCCGCGCAGCATGTCCTCGACCACGTGGTCCGGATCGTTGATGACTCGATTCATAACGCGGGTTCCTGTTTTTATGGGTTCACCGCTATCCAACCGTGGGGGGGAGGGCTTGCCGCCTCCCACATTTGGACCTGTCGGGTGCTTAGGGCTCTAGTACAACCTTGAGCGACTTGTCGCCACGTTCCATCACCGCAAACGCTTCCTTGAAATCCGCCAGGGCGAACTTGTGGGTGACTACATCGCGCATATCGATCTTGCGGTTGCCGATAAAGTCGATGGCCCGCGGGTACATGTACGGCCCCAGGTGCGAACCGAGGATGTCCAGCTCCTTGCGGTCGCCGATGATCGACCAGTCCACCGTGGCCTCGTCGTTGAACACGCTGAACTCCACGAAGCGCCCCAGCTTGCGCAGCATCGCCAGGCCCTGGTTCACCGCCTTGTGGTGCCCGGTGGCCTCGATATAGATGTCGCAGCCATAGCCGTCGGTGATCGCGCGGATGTTGGCCAGTACGTCCACTTCGGCCGGGTTCCACACTTCGTCGGCGCCCATGCGCAGGGCGAGGGCGGCGCGTTCGGGTTTCATGTCGAGCACGATGAGTTTTTTCGGGTTGCGCAGGCGCACGGCGCCGATGATGCCCAGGCCCAGGGTGCCGGCGCCGGCCACCACCACGACGTCGTCATGGTCGACGTTGGCGCGTTCCGCCGCATGCAGTGAGCAGGCCAGGGGTTCGATCAGGATCGCTTCGTCGGGGGCGATGGATTCCGGCACTTTGTGAATGATGCCTTCCTTGGTGAAGATCATGTACTGGGCCATGGCACCCTGCACATTGTTCTGGAAACCATAGAGGTCGTGTTTCTGGCACATCCAGTACTGGCCGTGGTTGCAGAAGCGACAGCCCCAGCACGGCACGATCTGCTCCGAGATCACCCGGTCACCGACCTTCACGCCGCGCTTTTCCGCGCCTGGGCCCAGGGCCACCACGCGACACACGAACTCATGGCCGGGGATCATTGGCGGCTTGACGTAGCGTGGTTGCTCGGCATCGCCCCAGAACGACGGCGCGCCGCGATAGGTCTTGATGTCGCCCATGCATATGCCGCACAACTCGACCTTGGTGAGGATCTCATCGGGGCCGGGCGTGGGCACGTCGACGGTTTCCAGGCGATAGTCTTCCGGGCCATGGCAGACCACGGCCTGCATGGTTTTCGGGATGACCGGCGAGAGTTGTTCGGGTGTGCGTTCGGTGACAGTGGACATGACAAAACCTCACGACAGATAAATGAATTACTGAATGCTGTAGCCGCCGTCGATCACCAGGTTGGCGCCGGTGATCATCTGCGCGGCATCGCTGAGCAGGTACAACGCCAGCCCGGCGATTTCCTCCGGCTGGGCAAAGCGGCCCGCCGGGATCTGCAATTTGGCCCGTTCGCCGACTTCACCGGCCCAGGCCTTCTTGCCCAGCGCGGTCTCGACGATGGTGGGGGAGATGGCGTTGACGTTGATGTGCGGCGCCCATTCCATGGCCAGCACCTTGGTCATGCCGACGATGGCCGCCTTGCTGGCGCAGTAGGCGACGTGGCGGTCGAGGCCGATCACCGCGGCCTGGGACGCGAGGTTGACGATGCGCCCGCTGCCCTGGGCGAGCATGTGCCGCGCGCAGGCCTGGGCCACGAAAAAGCTGGCCTTGAGGTTGATGTCGAGGGTGGTGTCCCAGGCGCTTTCGCTGACATCGACGGCCTTGTCCAGCAGGGCCACGCCGGCGCTGTTGATCAGGTAGTCCAGGCGTTGGAAGTGTGCGAAGACCTGGTCGATGGTGTGTTGCACCTGGTTGATCCGGCTGAGGTCGACGGCAATGCCCAGATGCCCGGCACCCAGGCTTGCTGCCACTTCAACCACCGCCGGGTCGCGGTCGAGCAACGCTACGCGGGCGCCACGCTCCACCAGCAGGCTGGCGCAGGCCAGGCCGATACCGGCGGCGCCGCCGGTGATCACCGCGCAACGGCCGTTGAGGTCGAAGGCTTGGTTCCAGAATCCAGACATTTACATGACTCCATTTTCGAAAACAGTGAAGATCTCATGTGGGAGGGGGCTTGCCCCCTCCCACACTTGCCTGTATTTCAAGCCAATAACTACTTACCGCCACTGACTTGTTTGTACAGTGCATCGGCGTTGGCGTTAGTCACGGGCACCCACGGCAGGATGTAGGTCTTGGCCGTGCCATCGCCCCATTTCACGTCCTTGGCATAGCGCTCCCAGATCACCGACTGCGGTTTGTAGTCCTTGCCGGCGAGTGCGCGCAACGCTACGTCCAGTGCGCCCTGGGACTGGGCCTGGGCGTCCTGGAGGAAGGTGGTGACTTCGTCTTTCTTCGCCGCCTGGATCGCGTCCGGCATGCCGTCGATGGACGTGACGGGCACATCCTTGGAGGTCAGGCCGTGGGATTTGAGGGCCTGCACGGCACCGAGGGCCATGTCGTCGTTCTGCGCGATCACGCCGTTGATGCCTTTGGGGTGGGCGTTCAGCCAGTCTTCGGTCAGCGCCAGGGCCTGGGCGCGGTCCCAGTTGGCGGTCTTCTTCTCGATGATCTTGATGCCAGGGTGCTTGCCTAGCACTTCCAGCTCGCCTTTCTCGCGGTCGATCTGCGCCGACTGGCCAATCGGGCCCTGGATGATCACCACGTTGCCCTTGCCGTTGAGCTTGTCGACCATGGCCTGGGCCTGCAGGCGGCCACCTTCCACATCATCGTTACCGACGTAGGGCACCGAGGCGTCGGCGACCTTGGTGTTGGAGGCGATAACCACCACGTCGTTGCTCATGGCTTGCTTGACCGTGCCGACGCCGGCCTTGGTGTCGATCGGCACGAACAGGATTGCGTCGTAGCGCTGGGTCACCATGTTTTCGATCTGGTTGTTCTGGGTCAGGGCGTCGTAGTTGCCGTCGAACACGGTCAACTGCACGGTGCCGTCCTTGACCGCCGGGTGCTCCTTGAGCTCGCGGACCCAGTTCTGCATGAACTGGCCCTTGAGGCCGTAGACGGCCGCGCCGACCTTGTAGGTCTTGCCATCGGCGGCCGTTGCGATACTGCCGGCGAGCAGGGAGAGAGCCGCCGCGGCGGCCAGGGTGGTACCAAGTTTCATGGGGGGAACTCCGGTTATTGTTGTAGTGGTCGTTCTCTAGCGTTTTTTCTTGCGCCACACGTCGATCAGTACTGCAAACACGATGATCAGGCCCTTGGCGACCTGCTGGTAATAGGAGGACACGCCGAGCAGGTTCAGGCCGTTGTTGATCACGCCGATCAACAACGCGCCGAACAGCGTGCCGACAATGCTGCCGGTGCCGCCCGACAGGCTGGTGCCGCCGATCACCACGGCGGCTATCGCGTCCAGCTCATAGGAAACCCCGGCCTGGGGCAGGGCGGAGGTGGTACGTGCCGACAACACCACGCCGGCCAACCCGGCGAGCAGGCCGGACACCACGTACACCGAAAACATCACCTTGCGCACGCCGATCCCGGAGGTGCGCGCGCTTTTTTCATTGCCGCCCACCGCGTACACGTAGCGGCCGTAGGTGGTGTAGCGCAGCACCATCCAGAAGATCAGCGCGACCACCGCAAAGATGATGATCGGCACGCCAATCGGGCCGATCTTGCCTATGCCCAGGGCCAGGTAGGCGTCGGGCAGGTCGGTGATCGGGCTGCCGTCGTTGAGGATGAAGGTCATGCCACGGGCAATGCTGAGCATGCCGAGGGTGGCCACGAACGGTGGGATCGACAGGTTGGCGACCATAACGCCGTTGACCACGCCGAGCATCGCCCCGGCAAACATCCCCGCGCTCACTGCCGCCAGCAGCCCGTAGCCCTGGGTCGCGACCATGGCGCTGCACAATCCGGCAAAGGCCAGGATCGAACCGACGGAGAGGTCGATGCCCTTGGTCAGGATCACGTAGGTCATGCCCACCGCGAGGATGCCGTTGATGGAGGTCTGGCGCAGGATGTCCATCCAGTTGCGCCAGGTCATGAAGTACTCGCTGGAAAACGCCATCACCACGCACAGCAGGATAAACACCAGTGGCAGGCCAAAGCGGTCGAGGGACAGGCGCAGGCGGTTGCGCGGTGCGGTGGTGATAGGGGCGGCAATGGTTTTGGCATTCATGAGGCAAGACTCAACAGGGCTTCCTGGGAAAGGGCGGTGTCGGTGCTGATGGTCACCAGGCGGCCGCCCTTGAAGACGGCGATGCGGTCACTCAGGTGCAACAGTTCCGGGGCTTCCGACGACACCACGATGGCGGCGCCACCGGCGCGCACGAATTGATCCAGCAGGTGGTAGATCTCCTGCTTGGCGCCCTCATCGATACCCCGGGTCGGCTCATCGCACAGCAGGCACACCGGTTCGGTCGACAGGCATTTGGCAAGCACCACTTTCTGTTGGTTGCCGCCGCTCATGGACGCCACCGGCAGTTCCAGTGAGGTGGTTTTGATCTGCAGGCGCTTGACCATGTCCTGGGCCAGTTGGGTTTCCTTGCGTGCGTTGATCAGCGACCAGCTCGACAGGCGCTTGTAGGCCGACAGCGCAATGTTGGAAAGAATGCTGCCGGTCAGCACCAGGCCGCTGTCCTTGCGGTCTTCGGTGACCAGCGACATGCCGGCATTGATGGTCGCCTTGGGCAGGCCGACGGGCATGGGCTTGCCTTGCAGGGTGACGCTGCCGGAGTCGGCCACGGTCAGGCCATAGATGCAGTTGAGGAATTCACTGCGCCCCGAGCCCATCAGGCCGTAGATGCCGAGGATTTCACCCTGGCGCAGTTGCAGGCTGATGTCGTGGAACTCGCCGGCGCGGCTGAGGTTGTCGATTTGCAGGCAGGTGTCGGCGGCGCATTCGCGGCCGACCTTGTGGTCGATGCGGGTCAGTTCCTGGCCAACGATGCCGCGCACCAGGTGGTCGCGGTCGATATCGGCCATGCGTCCGCTTTCCACAAAGGCGCCGTCGCGGAAGATGCTGTAGTCATCAGCGATCTGCGCTAGTTCGCTCAAGCGGTGCGATACATAGACGATGCCGGCGCCCCGCGCGGTGAGGCGGCGAATCGCCTTGAACAGGGTTTCGGCTTCGCGCTCGCCAATGGCCGACGTTGGCTCGTCCATGATCATCACCTGGCAGTCATGGCTGAACGCCTTGGCGATTTCCACCAGCTGGATCTGCGCCACGCTCAGTCGGTGCATGGGGCTGCTGGCGTCCACCTCGAATTCCAGGCTTTCCAGCAGCTCGCGGGTGCGGCGGTTCAAGGCCTTGTTGTCGACGATGCAGCCGGCGCGGCGCGGTTCGCGGCCCAGCCAGATGTTTTCGGCGACGGTCATGTAGGGGATCGGTTCCAGTTCCTGGGTGATCATCGCGATCCCCGCCGCGAGGGCTTCGCTGGGGCGATTGAACTGTACGGCGGTGCCGTTGAGCAGAATGCTGCCGGCATCGCGCGGGGTGATGCCCATCAGGATGCTCAGGAAAGTCGACTTGCCTGCGCCATTGCCGCCGCACAGGGCGTGGACGCTGCCGGCCCGCAGAGAGAGGCGCCCGTCACGCAGGGCAGGGATCCCGGCGTAAGCCTTGGCGACGTGTTCAGCCTGGAGCAGTAATGGCGTGGCCATCGGCGTGTCCTCGTGCTGTGAATTCTTATTAGGTCGCACAGTCATGTTTCGCTGTGATCATATGTGTATCAAATGAAATTCTGATCAGTCAATCTCTTTCATGTAAATGCTGCGATTCTGATCTTTTTCGCCAATTACCCTTTCTTAGAGCGCTTTGACTGGCAGGTCAGTTAAATCCCGCTTGACAGAAGAGGGGTAACGCCTGCGAAATGAATGAGAGAAATTTCATTGAGTGATCAATTGATCAGTCGTAAGCACCCTCACGGCAGCGGAGCCAGACATCATGAACACACCTTTCCCGGTGGCTATCGGATGCGATGAAGCGGGTTTTGAGCTCAAGGAGCTGTTAAAGCGCCATATCGAGGCGCTGGGCTATCCGGTGACCGACTTCGGCACCCATTCCACCGCGCCGGTGTTGTACCCGGACATCGCCCTGGCCGTGGCCACCGCCATCAACGCCGGGCAGCAGCGCCTGGGCGTGCTGGTGTGCGGCACGGGGATCGGCATGGCGATCTCGGCCAACAAGGTGCTCGGGATTCGTGCGGCCCAGGCCCATGACACGTACTCGGCAGAGCGGGCGCGCAAGAGCAACGATGCGCAGATCCTCTCTATCGGCGCGCGGGTGATCGGCGCCGAACTGGCGAAAAGCATCGTCAAGTCGTTCCTGGAGTCGGAGTTCGAGGCGGCCCGTTCCGGGGCCAAGGTCGAGCGCATCAATGCGATCGAGCGCGATGGGCATCAATAGTGGACGTAGCAGGGCAAGAGTCGGGAGAATGCGCCTTTGACGCCGAAACGGAAGCCCGTCCCCATGAGTGACAGTACCCAGCGCATGGCCAGCGATATTGATCAGATGACCGAAGTGGCGATGCTCTATTACCTCGAGAACGTCACTCAGGAAGCCATCGCCAAGCGCTTCGACCTGTCCCGGGCAAAAGTCAGCCGATTGCTCAAGCGCGCGCGGGATGAGGGCATTGTCGAGGTGCGCGTCTTGCAGCATCCGGCGATGAACAACGAGCTGGAACAGGCCTTGGTGGCGCGCTTCAAGCTGGATCGCGCGTTGATCGCGGTGGACCACAGCGACCCCGATACCCAACGCTCGGCCGTCGCCAGCCTGGTGGCCAACTACCTGAACAAGACCTTGAGCGACGGCATGATCGTCGCCGTGGGCATGGGTCGCAACGTCGGCGCCGTGGCCGATAACGTGTTCCTGCCGGTGACGCGCAACTGCACATTTGTCTGCGCCATTGGCGGTTCGCTCAAGGCCGGCGAATACATGAACCCCGATCACATCTGCCGGCGCCTGGCCCTGCGCTTTGGCGGCGAGAGTGAAAGCCTGTACGCCCCGGCCCTGGTGGCCAACCCGGAGTTGCGCGGGGTGTTGATCAACAATGACACGGTGCGCTCCACCCTCGACCGTGCGCGGCGGGCTGACATGGCGCTGATCGGCATCGGCGACATGAGCGAGAACAGCAATATGGTCCGTATGGGCTGGTTCTCGCCCCAGGAAATCGCCCAGGCACGCTTGTCCGGCACCGTGGGCGACATGATGGGCTATGACTTCATCGACATCCACGGCCAGCCGGCAGTCAACGCGATCCAGGGGCGAGTGATCGGGTTGACGGTGCAGGAGTTGTTCCGCATCCCGGACGTGGTGGCGATTGCCAGTGAGAACACCAAGGCGGCGGCGACGTTGGGGGCGTTGCGGTCGGGGGTGATCAATACCCTGGCGACGACGGTGACGAATGCCCACACCATCCTGGCGCTGGACGATGCAACCCGTAAAACCTGACACGCCCTCATCGGGGCATGGGTATCTACACAACGTTGGCTCAACGCCGGACGCCCGGCAGACAGGGCTGTTGTGGTGAGCGGGCTTGTCGAATCGTCGCACCGCCCGCGCTGGGCTGCGAAGCAGCCCCAGTAAAGAAGAACGCGGTGTATCAGGCACTCTGTAGAGGCTGGTTTTGGGGCTGCTTCGCAGCCCAGCGCGGGGCAAGCCCGCTCACCACAGAGATTTGGCAAAATCTTAAAAGTTGTGTAGATACTCATGCTCATCGGGGGCAAGCCCCTTCCCACATGATTTTGTGTGGGGCTCGAAGACAGGTTTTGTAATAGTTTTGCGTTGCAGGAAATTTGTATTTCGCCTGTAGGATTCAAGTCCTTTTGTTATTTCAGGACCTGCATGAACATCCTCTCGGAGCCTCCCAGTCGTCTTTCCCCAAGACATCCGCCGCCGCTGTTCCCGCTGAAACACCCCGTATCCCGACTGCCAGCCGTGTCCCGGTCCACCGACCGCGCCTTGCCGTGCCCGGCATTCTGAAACCTGTAGAGAGACTGATATAAATGGAATGGTTAGCGGATCCAACGGCCTGGCTCGGCCTGTTGACCTTGATTGTGCTGGAACTGGTGCTGGGCATCGACAACCTGGTGTTTATTGCGATCCTGGCGGACAAGCTGCCGCCGGAGCAGCGCGACCGTGCGCGCTTGATCGGTTTGTCCCTGGCGCTGCTGATGCGCCTGGGCCTGCTGGCGAGTATTTCCTGGTTGGTGACCCTGACCCAGCCGCTGTTCGAGGTGTTCGACAAGAGCTTCTCCGGCCGTGACCTGATCATGCTGTTCGGCGGTGTGTTCCTGTTGTTCAAGGCCACCATGGAATTGCATGAACGCCTGGAAGGCCATGTGGCCCAGCGCACCGGCAACGTGGCATACGCCATGTTCTGGCCGATTGTGGCGCAGATCGTGGTGCTCGACGCGGTGTTCTCCCTGGATGCGGTGATCACGGCCGTGGGCATGGTGGATGAGTTGGCGGTGATGATGATCGCGGTGATCATTTCCATCGGCCTGATGATCGTCGCGAGCAAGCCGCTCACACGCTTCGTCAACGCCCACCCGACGGTGATCATGCTGTGCCTGGGCTTCCTGATGATGATCGGTTTTGCCCTGACCGCCGAAGGCCTGGGTTTCCATATTCCCAAGGGCTACCTGTACGCGGCGATTGGTTTCTCGATCCTGATCGAGGTGTTCAACCAGATTGCCCGCGCGCGTCGCAAGAAGTCGGCCCAAGGCGTGTTGCCGGTGCGTGAGCGCACGGCCCATGCGGTGATGCGCTTGCTCGGCGGTCGCAGCCTGGCGGTGGAGGAGGTGGGGGAAGAGGTGGCTGACCTGCTGGGCGAGACGGATGCCGCCCAGGGGCCGCTGTTCGACCGACGCGAGCGGGTGATGATCAGCGGTGTGCTGCAACTGGCCGAGCGGCCGATTCGCAGCTTGATGACGCCGCGGGCCAACGTCGACTTTATCGACCTGGCGGACGACCCCGACACGATTCGCCTGAAGCTGATGCATTCGTCCTATTCGCGCCTGCCGTTGATCCGCAATGGCGCGGTGGATGAGCCGCTGGGCTTTGTGCACAAGAAGGAATTGCTCAAGGAATACCTGGCCGGCAATGAGCCGAACCTGGAGCACCTCGCACGCCGGGCGATCAACCTGCTGGAGAGCTTTTCGATCCTCAACGCCCTGGAGCAGATGCGCCAGGAATCCACCCATATCGCCTTCGTGATCAACGAGTTCGGTGACTTCATGGGCGTATTGAGCATGACCGACATTCTTGAATCCATTGCCGGTGAGTTGCCGGATGCCAGTGAGATCGAAGGGCCGGATATTGTCGAGAAGGGCGCGGGCTTCCGTGCCAATGGCGCCCTGAATCTCACCCAGATTCGTCAGCGTACCGGCTTCAAGGCCGTCGCGACCGAGGATTACCAGACCCTGGCCGGCCTGGTGATGAGCCTGCTCGACCGCCTGCCGGTGGTGGGTGATAGCCTGGAGCATGAGGGCTGGCGCCTGACGGTGGCGGCGGTAGAGGAGCGGCGGGTGACGCAGGTGTTATTGCAGCCTTGCGGCGTGCATAACGCTTGAAGGTGTCCTCCACAAACTGCGCTTGCTGCTCCTCGGGTCCGAAACCCTTGAATGTTTCCATCAAGGTGCCGTTCTGGAAGATCAGCAGCGTCGGGGTGCCTGTAACCTGCGGGTGCCTCGGCGTTTTCGCGCAATCGAGCACCAGGCTCACTACTGATCGGTACTGGGCGGCAATCTGCTCAAACAGCGGCCCGGCTACCCCGCAGGCCGGGCAGTGAGCTGAGATGAACAGCATGAATACCGGGCGCGAACTGCTCAGCACGCGCCGGTAGTCGTCGGTAGTGGCAATGGTCGCAGTGGCAATCCCCATGATGATCTCCCTTTGGGCCTTGCAGGGTTTTTGCCAACGCTAAGCCCGGGGACCGTTACCGTCTACTGTCAACCTTCACAGGTCTGCCTCACGCTCCACACGTTCCCGGGCCTTGCGCGCCTGGTTTGCGCACTTGCGGTATTCCTCATTGTCCCGGGAGGCCTTGGCCCGGCGGTAGTCGTGGTGGTTCTGGCTGGTGTAGTTGGTGTCGAAGGCTTCCTTGAGCCTGCGCAGTTCTTCCTTGCAGTCGCGGCGGTCGTTGCTGGCCGACGCGTTGCCGGCTGCCAGCAAGGTGAGCACCACCAGGGTAAGACATGACTTCATCAGGGCAGGGTCCTTGTCGGCAGGGATGTGCCAAGGCTAGTCCAGCGTGGGGATTTTTCCACGCTGCACGCGCACTGCAACGGTGCGCGGTAACGCTGTTGCAGTGCGTCCGCCGGGACCTGTCACCGCCATATGGGGCCCTGGGTAGCAAAGAGATTGCAGATGCTGGCGTAGCGCCTTGTCTCCCCAAAATATTTATCTATCTGATTTAACAAGCCTTTATTGCAGGCATGTTTTTCTTTGAGGGCGTGTGGCACACTTTCTGCTGTCTATTCCGTTGTTACATACTAAGTTCCGGTATAGCGGAATACACAACTCCTGGAGTGCTTGTCATGCATCACCGACCTTCCGTGTTCAAAGCGTGTGTTTTTCTCTTCGCCGCATCGGCTTCCCTCGCAGGCATCGTGCAGGCGGCGGACAGCAAGCTCGATGATGTGCTCAAGCGTGGGCACCTGATCGTGGGTACAGGCAGTACCAATGCGCCGTGGCACTTCCAGGGAGCGGATGGCAAGTTGCAGGGGTTTGATATCGACATCGGCCGGATTGTGGCCAAGGGCTTGTTCAACGACCCGAGCAAGGTCGAGTTTGTGGTGCAGTCGTCCGACGCACGCATTCCCAACCTGCTGACCGACAAGGTCGACATGAGCTGCCAGTTCATCACCGTCACCGCCAGCCGTGCCCAGCAAGTGGCGTTCACGCTGCCGTACTACCGCGAAGGCGTGGGCCTGCTGCTGCCGAACAACAGCAAGTACAAGGAAATCGAAGACCTGCAGGCGGCGGGCGATGGCGTCACCGTGGCGGTGCTGCAGAACGTGTATGCCGAAGAGCTGGTGCACCAGGCGCTGCCCAAGGCCAAGGTCGACCAGTACGACAGCGTCGACCTGATGTACCAGGCGGTGAACTCCGGTCGCGCCGATGCCGCCGCCACCGACCAGTCCTCGGTCAAGTACCTGATGGTGCAGAACCCCGGCCGCTACCGCAGCCCGGCCTACGCCTGGAGCCCGCAGACCTACGCGTGCGCGGTCAAGCGTGGCGACCAGGACTGGCTGAACTTCGTCAACACCGCGCTGCATGAGGCCATGACCGGTGTGGAATTCCCCACCTACAAGGCGTCGTTCAAGCAGTGGTTCGGTGTGGACCTGCCGGAACCTGCCATCGGCTTTCCCGTCGAGTTCAAGTGATTCGTGAAAACCGGGGCGCCGCCAACGGCGCCCCCATCAGGTACTGCTGACCATGAACTATCAGTTGAACTTTGCCGCCGTGTGGCGCGATTTCGACACCTTGCTGGCGGGGCTCGGCCTGGGCCTGCAACTGGCATTGCTGTCGATCGCCATCGGTTGCGTGATCGGCCTGTTGATGGCGTTTGCCATGCTGTCCAGACACCGTGCGTTGCGAATCCTGGCCTCGGTGTATGTGACGGTGATCCGCAATACGCCGATCCTGGTGCTGATCCTGTTGATCTACTTTGCGTTGCCCAGCCTGGGTATCCGCCTGGACAAGATCCCGTCGTTCATCATCACCCTGTCGCTGTACGCCGGTGCCTACCTGACCGAAGTGTTCCGCGCCGGGCTGTTGAATATTCCCAAGGGCTTGCGCGAAGCCGGACTGGCCATCGGCCTCGGCGAATGGCGGATCCGTGCGTATATCACCGTACCGGTGATGCTGCGCAACGTACTGCCCGCGCTGTCGAACAACTTTATCTCGCTGTTCAAGGACACCTCGCTGGCCGCCGCCATCGCAGTGCCCGAGCTGACCTATTACGCCCGCAAGATCAACGTCGAAAGCTACCGGGTGATTGAAACCTGGCTGGTCACGACCGCGCTCTACGTGGCGGCCTGTTACCTCATTGCCATGCTGCTCCGTTACCTGGAGCAGCGTCTGGCGATCCGTCGTTAAGGAGGGTGTCCATGTACGAGTCCCCCAGCTGGCTGCATGAGTTGTGGATCGCCCGGGATACGCTCTGGGCGGGGTTTCAGGCCAGTGTCGCGGTGTCGGTGCTGGCGATTATCTTTGGCACGCTGATCGGTATCGTCGCCGGGTTGATCCTGACCTACGGCAAATTCTGGATGCGCGCACCGTTTCGCCTGTATGTCGACCTGATCCGTGGCACGCCGGTGTTTGTGCTGGTGTTGGCGTGTTTCTACATGCTGCCGGCGCTTGGCTGGAAAATCACCGCGTTCCAGGCCGGCGCCGTCGGGCTCACGCTGTTCTGCGGCTCCCACGTCTCGGAAATCGTGCGCGGTGCACTGCAAGCCATTCCCCGTGGGCAACTGGAAGCGGGCAAGGCGATTGGCCTGACGTTCCAGCAGTCCCTGGCCTACGTGCTGCTGCCCCAGGCGCTGCGGCAGATCCTGCCGACCTGGGTCAATTCCTCGACGGAAATCGTCAAGGCCTCGACCTTGCTCTCGGTGATCGGCGTGGCCGAATTGCTGCTGAGTACCCAACAAGTGATCGCGCGTACCTTCATGACCCTGGAGTTCTACCTGTTCGCCGGGTTTCTGTTCTTTGTCATCAACTACGCCATCGAGTTATTCGGGCGCTACATTGAAAAGCGGGTGGCCTTGCCATGAACCAACCTCAAACAACCGAGCCGCTGCTGGACATCCGCGGCCTGCGTAAACAATACGGCGAGGTCGAAGTGCTCAAGGGCGTCGACCTGTCCATGGCGCGCGGCAACGTGGTGACGTTGATCGGCTCCAGCGGCTCGGGCAAGACTACCTTGCTGCGTTGCGTCAACCTGCTGGAAGAATTCCAGGGCGGGCAGATCACCCTGGATGGCGAGTCCATCGGCTACAGCGACATCGGCGGCAAGCGCGTGCGTCACCCCGAACGCGTGATCGCCCAGCACCGGGCGATGACCGGCATGGCGTTCCAGCAGTTCAACCTGTTTCCCCATCTGAGCGCATTGCAGAACGTCACCCTCGGCCTGTTGAAAGTTAAGAAAATGCCTAAGGACGAGGCGGTGGCACTCGCGGAAAAATGGTTGGACCGTGTAGGACTTTTGCAGCGCCGCGATCACTTCCCCGGCCAGCTGTCCGGCGGCCAGCAACAGCGTGTGGCGATAGCCCGTGCCATTGCCATGAACCCGAGCCTGATGCTCTTCGACGAAGTCACGTCGGCCCTCGACCCGGAACTGGTGGGCGAGGTGCTCAGTGTGATCAAGGGCCTGGCGGAAGAGGGCATGACCATGTTGCTGGTCACCCACGAAATGCGCTTTGCCTATGAAGTCTCGGACAAGATCGTCTTCATGAACCAGGGCCGGATTGAAGAGCAGGGCTCGTCGAAGGACATCTTCGAGCGGCCACAATCGCCGCGCCTGGCGGAATTTCTCAAGAACATTCGTTTTTAATCAGGAGCATCGTTTTATGAGCATCACTCGTTACGGAGCCGGCAGTACGGCCGGCGGTGGCCAGCCGCGTCCCTTCGCCCGCGCGGTGGAAGCGGACGGTTGGCTGTACGTCTCGGGCCAAGTGCCTGCGGTGGACGGCGAAATCATCACCGGCGGGATCATCGAGCAAACCCGGCAGACCCTGCGCAACGTGGTGGCGATCCTCGAAGAAGCCGGCTACGAGTTGAAAGACGTGGTGCGGGTCGGCGTGTGGCTGGAAGACCCGCGGGACTTCTGGAGTTTCAACAAGGTCTTCGGCGAATACTTCACCCCGGAACACGCGCCGGCGCGCGCCTGTGTGCAGGCCAACATGATGGTGGACTGCAAGGTCGAGATTGATTGCGTGGCCTACAAGAAAAAGGGCTAAATTGCCCTCACCCTTAAGCCCACTGCAAATCCAATGTGGGAGGGGGCTTGCCCCCGATGGCGGTGAGTCAGTCACAAATGCATGTGCTGACACTCCCTCATCGGGGGCAAGCCCCCTCCCACAGGAGAATTGTGTCGTACCCAACAACTTCGACCGGACCGATATCGCCATGACCGAAGACACCATCAAACGCCGCGCCAAAGGCCTGGACCGTGCATTCGATATCCTCGATTTTCTCAAGGAAATCGGCCAGCCCCTGCGCCCGAATGATATTGCCAGTGGCATCGGCAGCCCCAAATCCACGGTCTACGAATTGGTCGCCTCCTTGTTGGAGCGGCGCATCCTCGAAACCGTGGGCAAGGACGGTCACGTCTACCTCGGCCGTCAGTTGTATTTCCTCGGCCAGGCCCACTTGCGTCATTTCGACCTGACCCGCGAGGCCGACCACGCCTTGCAGGAGATCGTCAGCCAAACCCACGAAACCGCGCAGATGTGCCTACTCAACGGGCGCAAATACACGGTGGCGCTGATGCGCGAAGGCGAGCGGCATTTCCGCATTTCCTCGGACATCGGTGAAGACGCGCCGATCCCATGGACCGCCTCCGGGCGCCTGTTGCTGGGGCACTTGAGCGACCAGCAGATCATCGAACTGATCGACCACGACGACTTTATCCTGCCGGACGGCCAGCGCCTGCCGCTGGAGACCTTCCTCGCGCAAATCCGCCAGGCCACCCTCGATGGGTTCTTTTCCTTCGACAGTGTGGCCGACACCTTTACCCACTGCTTTGCCGCCCCGGTCCGGGACGCGCAGGGCGTCAGCATTGCGACGCTGTGCATCGTCGCCCCTCGGGCCGATGCGAGCAAAAACTACAACGACTATCGCCGGGTGTTGATCGACAGCGCCAACAACCTGGCCCGTCGCATCAACGAATAGGAGTTTTCCATGTCAGCCATCAATGCCGTTGAAAAGGGCGCCGCCGCCGTCGGTGCCCACCTGGTCCGTGACGTCAGCCTGCCCGCCCTGGTGCTGCACCGCGACGCCCTGGAACACAACATTCGCTGGATGCAGGATTTCGTCAGCAACAGCGGCGCGGAACTGGCGCCCCACGGCAAGACCAGCATGATGCCGGCGTTGTTCCAGCGCCAGCTTGCCGCAGGCGCCTGGGGCATCACCCTGGCCAACGCGGTGCAGACCCGCGCCGCCTATGTCGGTGGCGTGCGCCGGGTGCTGATGGCCAACCAGTTGGTGGGCGCACCGAACATGGCGTTGATCGCCGACCTGCTGGCCGACAAGGATTTTGACTTTCACTGCATGGTCGACCACCCGGACAACGTCGCCGACCTGGGCCTGTTCTTCGCCGCCCGTGGCCTGCGCCTGAACGTGATGATCGAATACGGCGTGGTCGGTGGCCGTTGCGGTTGCCGCAGCGAGCAGGAAGTGCGCGACCTGGCCAAGGCGATCAAGGCCCAGCCGGCCCTGGCCCTCACCGGTATCGAAGGCTACGAAGGGGTGATCCACGGCGAGCACGCCATCAATGGCATCCGCGACTTCGCCGCGAGCCTGGTGCGCCTGGCCGTGGACCTGCAAAACAATGGGGCCTTCGACCTGCCCAAGCCCATTATCACGGCGTCTGGGTCGGCCTGGTACGACCTGATCGCCGAGTCCTTCGAAACCCAAAACGCCGCCGGCCGTTTCCTCAGCGTATTGCGCCCCGGCAGCTACGTGGCCCACGACCATGGCATCTACAAAGAGGCGCAATGCTGCGTGCTCGACCGTCGCAGCGACCTCCAGGAAGGCCTGCGCCCGGCCCTGGAAGTCTGGGCCCATGTGCAATCGTTGCCTGAGCCGGGCTTTGCGGTGATCGCCCTGGGCAAGCGCGACGTGGCCTACGACGCCGGTTTACCGGTGCCGCTTAAACGCTATCGCGCCGGGATCCTGCCGGCGGAAGGCGATGATGTGAGCGCCTGCACCGTCACCGCCGTGATGGACCAGCACGCCTTCATGACCGTTGCGGCAGGTGTCGAGCTGCGCATCGGCGACATCATTTCCTTCGGCACCTCGCACCCTTGCCTGACCTTCGACAAGTGGCAGGTCGGCTGCCTGGTGGATGAGCAGTTGCGGGTGATCGAGTCCCTGGAAACCCGTTTCTGAGTGTAAAGCCATGACCACCACCCACCCCCGCATCGCCCTGATCGGCGAATGCATGATCGAATTGCAACACCGCGCCGACGGCAGCCTGCAACAGAGCTTCGGCGGCGACACCCTGAACGCGGCGGTGTACCTGCGCCGTGAGCTGGGGGATATCGGCACGGTGGACTATGTCACCGCCTTGGGCGATGACAGCTTCAGCGACGCCATGTGTGCGCACTGGGCCGAAGAAGGCTTGGGCCTGGAGCGGGTCCAGCGCCTGCCCGGGCGTTTGCCCGGCTTGTACTGCATCCAGACCGATGCCAACGGCGAGCGCAAATTCCTCTACTGGCGCAACGAAGCGGCCGTGCGCGACTGCTTTACCACGCCGGCGGCTGCGCCGATCCTGGCGGCATTGCCGGACTACAACGTGGTGTATTTCAGCGGCATTACCCTGGCGGTGCTGGGTGAAGTCGGGCGCCAGCGCCTGCTCGAAGTGCTGATCGAAACCCGCCGACGTGGCGGCGCAGTGGTGTTTGACAACAACTACCGGCCACGGCTCTGGGCCACGGTGGACGTTGCCCGCGAGGCTTATCGCAGCGTACTGGCCGAGGTGGATATCGCCTTGCTGACCGAGGATGACGAACGCGCGTTGTTTGGTTATGCCGACAGCGAAGAGGTATTCGCGGCGTACCCGGCGATTGCGGAAGTGGTGCTCAAGCGCGGTGCGGATGCGTGTTTGATCCGTTGCGACGGTGAGCGCCTTGCCGTGCCGGCGCTGAAGGTGGAGAAGGTGGTGGACACTACGGCGGCGGGGGATTCGTTCAGTGCGGCGTACCTGGCCAGTCGGCTCAAGGGTGGTTCGCCCCAGGAGGCTGCTTTGGCCGGGCATCGATTGGCGAGCCGGGTTATCCAGGTGCCGGGGGCGCTGATCCCCAGGGAGTAGATGAATGGCCGCCTGCGGCGGATCGGGAGCAAACCCCCTGTGGGAGGGGGCTTGCCCCGATAGCGGTGTAAAGACAACCGCTCAGTCGCGGTAAAACACCTGCACCAGGTGATACCCGAACTTGCTCTTGATCGGCCCGTGCACCACCTTCACCGGTTTCTTGAAGATCACCGCATCGATCACCCCGACCATCTGCCCAGGCCGCACTTCACCCAAGTCGCCGCCGCGCTTGCCGGACGGGCACGTGGAGTACTTCCTGGCCAGCACATCAAAGGCTTCGCCCTTGGCAATGCGCTGCTTGAGCTGTTCGGCTTCTTCGCTGGTTTTCACCAGGATATGGCGGGCTTGGGCTTTCATCGGTCTCTACCAGGTGTGCGACGGCGCGCGATTATGCCTGAACTGAATCATCGACGCTGATCATGCTGCGGATTTTGGTCGCCAGCAGGTCGATGGAAAACGGCTTGGCGACCATGTCCATGCCGTCCTCCAGGAAGCCCTGGCGTTCGGCGGCTTTCTCCGCGTAGCCGGTCATGAACAGCACCTTGAGCCCCGGCCGATGCTGGCGGGCGATCTCCGCCAGTTGGCGGCCGTTCATGCCGGGCAGGCCGACGTCTGTCACCAGCAGGTCCACGCGCAAGTCCGACTCCAGCAACGGCAGCGCCGCACGGGCATCCGCCGCCTGGTGCGCGGTATAACCCAACTCGTCGAGCACATTGACCACCAGCATGCGCACCGCCGGGTCATCCTCGACCACCACCACCGCTTCGCCGGCAAGGGCCAGCGGGACTTCGCCCGGATGGGCGGGCTGGCTGCTTTCCAGGGAGGTGCCGTGCAGGCGCGGCAGGTACAGGCGCACGCAAGTGCCCTGGCCCGGTTCGCTCTGGATGGTCACGTGGCCA
This sequence comes from Pseudomonas sp. NFX5, assembly GCF_049132125.1. Lineage (NCBI taxonomy): Bacteria > Pseudomonadati > Pseudomonadota > Gammaproteobacteria > Pseudomonadales > Pseudomonadaceae > Pseudomonas > Pseudomonas sp. NFX5. The sequence continues at coordinate 116,683 of NZ_JAFMZG010000002.1, read as the reverse complement.
CCGGACTGCTGGGCAAACCCATAGATCATCGACAGCCCCAGGCCGGTGCCCTGGCCGATGGGCTTGGTGGTGAAGAACGGGTCGAACGCCTTGGCGAGAATCTTCGGTGCCATGCCGCTGCCGTTGTCACACACGCCGAGCATCACGTAGTCGCCGGCCCTGACTGGTTCGAGGGTGGTGATATCGGTGCCGTCCAGGTAGCTGTTGGCGGTTTCGATCAGCAGTTCGCCGCCATCGGGCATGGCGTCGCGTGCGTTGATTACCAGGTTGAGCAGGGCGTTTTCCAGTTGGCTGGCGTCGGTGTTGACCGGCCAGATGTCGCGGCCCAGTTGCACCTTGAGCGTGATATGCGCGCCCTTGGTACGCTGGAACAGCTCCTCCAGGGACGCTACCAACTGGTTCGGATCCAGCGGGCGAAGGTCCAGCGACTGGCGCCGTGAAAACGCCAGCAGGCGGTGGGTGAGGGCGGCCGCGCGATGGGCCGAGGACACGGCGGCGTCGGTAAAGCGGCCGATCTCGTCGCTGCGCCCGGCGGCGATGTAGCGCTGCATCAGGTCCAGGCTGCCGATGATGCCGGTGAGCATATTATTGAAGTCGTGGGCGATACCGCCGGTGAGCTGGCCCACCGCTTCCATCTTCTGCGCATGGCGCAGGGCATCTTCGGCGCGCTCGCGCTCGAACATCTCGTTTTGCAGGCGTTCGTTGGCTTCGGCCAGCGCCTGGGTGCGCTGGGCCACGCGCTCCTCGAGGTTCTCGTTGAGGTGGCGCAGGGCTTCTTCGGTGAGTTTGCGTTCGGTTTCATCGATGACAAAGATGTAGAAACCGTTCACCGAGCCGTCATTGCTGAAGCGTGGCAGGTATTTCATCAACGCATGGCGCGGGCGGCCATCGCGATGGGGGGTGACGGTCATGAAACTGCAGGCCTTGCCCCTGAGCGCAGCGGCGATCTTGTCCTCGCGCCCGGCGTACACATCGTCGCCGAGCACTTCGCGGATGGTCTTGCCGTACAGCTCCTGGGGCGTCAGGCCGTACCAGTCGAGGTAGGCACTGTTGTTCAGGCGAAAACGCTGCTCGTGGTCGACGTAGCCGATCAGCACCGGCATGGCGTTGATGATCAACTGCAGTTCGGTCTGGCTCTGGCGCAGGGCCTGCTCGGTATTTTTGCGCTCGGTGAGGTCCAGTGCCGCGCCGAGGAAGCGCGCGGGGCGGCCTTGATGATCCTTGTAGCAACGCCCCCGGGCGAACACCCAGCGCACCTGGCCGTCGGCCTGTTGCAGGCGATATTCCTCGGCGTATTCAGTGCCGTAGGTGATGCAATGCTTGATGCTGCGCGCCACCATGCCGCGGTCTTCGGGATGTACGCCTTGCAGGTAGTCGCTGATCGGCAACCGGCTGGCGTCGCTTGGATCAACCCCGTGCAGGTAGGCGAAGTGCGCGTCGGCGATAAAGCGGTCTTCGCCAATGTCCCAGTCCCAGGTGCCCACCGCATCGGTGGCGGCCAGGGCCAGTTGCAGGCGTTGTTCGGTGTTGTGCTGGGCCTTGCGCCGTTCGTTGGTTTCGATGGCCGTGACCAGGATGCCGGCCACATTGGCGCTTTCATCGCGGATCGGGCTGTAGGTCAGGTCCAGCCAGATTTCGGTGTCGCGATTGTTGCGTTGCAGGACAAAACGCTGCTCGCTGAAGGTGCGCACCTGGCCGGTCAGCACGGCGTCGTAGATCGGCGCAGTGAAGCTTTCGAGTTCCGGCCAGGTCTGGTGCGCCGGCTGGCCCATGGCGTCCGGGTGTTTATTGCCCGCCAGCAGGGCGAAGCCGTCGTTGTAGAGTTGGGTGAGTTCGCTGCCCCACAGCAGGAGCATCGGCATCGGAGAGTGGATGACGATGTCCACGGCTGTGCGCAGGCTTTGCGGCCAATCATTGGCCTCACCGAGGGGGCTGTGCGCCCAGTCCAGCCGCGCAATCAATGCAGCGGCTTCGCTGCCGGTGGTTGTTCCCTTCATAAAAAGCCCTGAGCGTAACGCTTTGAAAAATGACAACACCCATTATCCCGTGGGACACCGATGGGTGACTACCCTCGAAAAATAGCATGCATTGAGGGTTTGTCTTCAAATGAGTGCGGCAGGGCTGAAACCTTTCATCTTTCCGCCAGTTCGGGGCGGTCGCGAAATTGCTCCAGGGCCTGCGGGTTGGCCAGTGCGTCGGTATTCTTCACCGGCTCGCCGTGCACCACGTTGCGCACCGCCAGTTCGACGATCTTGCCGCTGATGGTGCGGGGGATATCGCTGACGGCGAGGATCTTCGCCGGCACATGGCGCGGCGTGGTGTTGGCGCGGATCACCTGGCGGATCTGCTGCGCCAGGGCCTCATCCAGTTCGATGCCGTCATCCAGGCGCACAAACAGCACCACCCGCACATCGTCCTGCCAGCGTTGGCCGATGGCCAGGCTTTCCAGCACCTGCGGGACTTTTTCCACCTGGCGATAAATCTCCGCGGTGCCGATGCGCACGCCGCCGGGGTTGAGCACTGCGTCGGAGCGGCCGTGAATCAGCAGGCTGCCGTTGGGGCGTTGCTCGGCGTAGTCGCCCTGGGCCCACACGCCGGGAAACTGGCTGAAATACGAGGCGCGCAGCTTCTTCTGGTGCGGGTCGTTCCACAAACCGATGGGCATCGCCGGGAAGTGCCGGGTGCACACCAGCTCGCCTTTTTCCCCGACCAACGGTTGGCCCTGGTCGTCCCACACCTCGATGGCCATGGCCAGGCTCTTGCACTGCATTTCCCCGCGCCGCACCGGCAACACCGGATTGCCGATCACAAAGCAGGAGACAATATCGGTGCCGCCGGACATCGAGGACAGGCACAACTCGGCCTTGATCTCGCGGTACACGTAGTCGTAGCTCTGGGGCGACAAGGGCGAGCCGGTCGAAATCAGGCCCTTGAGGCTGCCCAGGTCGTGGCTCAGGCGCGGTTGCAGCCCGGCCTTTTCCAGGGTGGCGAGGAACTTGGGGCTGGTGCCGAACACGCTGATCTTTTCCGCGTCGATCAGGTCGATCAAGCGTTCCGGGCCGGGGTGAAACGGCGAGCCGTCATACAGCACCGCCGTGGCCCCGATCGCCAGCACCGAAACCAGCCAGTTCCACATCATCCAGCCGCAGGTGGTGTAGTAGAACAGGCAGTCCTCGCGGTAGATATCCGCGTGCAGGCCGTGTTCCTTGAGGTGGGTGAGCAGCACGCCGCCGGTGCCGTGGATGATGCATTTGGGCACGCCGGTGGTGCCGCTGGAGTAGAGGATGTACAGCGGATGGTCGAACGGCACTGCGACGAACACAGGCTCGCCGCCGGGTTGGTAGAAGTCGTTCCACAGGGCGACGCGGGCCTGGGTCTGATAGTCCTCGACGCAGGCCTGGGGCCGTGCATACGGGACGATGATCAATTGTTCCAGGGACGGCAGGCGTTCGAGGATTTCATTGAGCTTGACGCTTTGGTCGATGGTTTTACCGGCGTAGCGGTAGCCGGCGCAGGTGATCAGCACCTTGGGCTCGATCTGGCCGAAGCGGTCGATGACGCCTTGGGTGCCGAAGTCTGGCGAGGAGCATGACCAGATCGCGCCGAGGCTGGTGGTGGCCAGCATGCCGACCAGGGTTTGCCAGGTGTTGGGCATGCAGGCGGCGACCCGGTCACCGCGGCCGACACCGGCCGCCCGCAGGCTGTCCTGCAGGCCGGCGACGTGGGCGGCCAGTTCGGCGTAGGTCAGTTGTTCACGCTGGCCGTCTTCGCTGATCGCGACCACCGCCGGGTGATCGTCGCGGCGGCGCAACAGGTGTTCGGCAAAATTCAGGGTCGCGCCGGGAAACCACTGGGCGCTGGGCATCTCGACGTCTTCGATCAGCACTGCGCTGGGCGGGCTGCGAAACTGCACCTCGAAGAATGCCACGATCGCCTGCCAGAAATCCGGGCGCCGGTCGATGCTCCACTGGTGCAGGGCCGGGTAGTCGCTGAGCTGCACGCCGTGGCGATCATTGATAAAGCGTCGGAACTGGTCCATCCGCGTGGTGCGGATGCGTTCGGGGGAAGGTTGCCAGAGGATTTCGGACATCAGCACGGTCTCTTGTTCTTATGCAGGTTTTCCAAACTATAGAGTTCTAATGTGTCTGGCCTTATTGGGCCAGCCAGCCGCCATCAATGTTCCACGCCGCCCCCCGCACCTGGGCTCCGGCCTCGCTGCACAAGAACAGCACCAGCTCACCCAGCTGCGACGGCGTCACAAACTCCAGGGACGGCTGTTTCTCCGCCAGCAGATCATGTTGCGCCTGCTGCGGATCGACGCCATTGGCCACGCGATCATCAATCTGCTTCTGCACCAGCGGCGTCAGCACCCAGCCGGGGCAGATCGCGTTGCAGGTCACGTTGCTGGTGGCGGTCTCCAGGCCCACCACCTTGGTCAAGCCGATCACGCCGTGCTTGGCTGCCACATACGCGGCCTTGCCCACCGAGCCGACCTGGCCGTGCACCGAGGCGATGTTGACGATACGCCCCCAGCCCTTGGCCTTCATGCCCGGCAGGCTCAAGCGCGTGCTGTGGAACACCGAGGACAGGTTGATCGCGATGATCGCGTCCCAGCGTTCCACCGGGAAGTCCTCCACCGCCGCCACGTGCTGGATGCCGGCGTTGTTGACCAGGATGTCGACACCGCCGAACTCACGCTCGGCGTAGGCCAGCATGTCGGCAATCTGCGCCGGGTCGCTGACGTCCGCCGGGTGGTGGCCGACCTTGCCGCCAAACGCCTGCACCTGGGCGACCACCGCGCTGGCGTCGCCGAAGCCGTTGAGGATCAGGTTGGCACCGGCCTTGGCCAGGCTCAGGGCGATACCCAGGCCGATGCCGCTGGTGGAACCGGTGACCAGGGCGGTCTTGCCGTTCAATCTTGTCATGAAAACCTCACACAATGCCGGTGGCGTAGAAAGTACCGATCACCACGAACACCGCGAGGGTCTTGATGATCGTGATGCCGAAAATGTCCTTGTAGGCTTCGCGGTGGGTCAGGCCGGTCACCGCCAGCAGGGTGATCACCGCGCCGTTGTGGGGCAGGGTGTCCATGCCGCCGCTGGCCATGGCCGCGACCCGGTGCAGCACTTCAAGGGGAATATTGGCCGCATGGGCCGCCGCAATAAAGCTCTCGGACATGGCCGCCAGGGCGATGCTCATGCCACCGGACGCGGATCCGGTGATACCGGCCAGCAGGGTCACGGTAATCGCTTCGTTGACCAGCGGGTTGGGGATGCCCTTGAGCCAGTCCGCCAGCACCAGGAAGCCCGGCAGCGAAGCGATCACCGCGCCGAAACCATATTCGGAAGCGGTGTTCATCGCCGCCAGCAATGCGCCGCTGACCGCGCTCTTGCTGCCGTCGGCGAGCTTACTTTTGATCGCCGACCAGCCGAATACCAGCACCATGATGATGCCCACCAGCAACGCCGCCTGCACCGCCCAGATCGCCGTGAGCTTGGCGATTTCGGTGGTCACCGGTGCGCTCATGCCCGGCAGGCTGAGGCTGTGGGTCTTGCCATACCATTGTGGGATCCAATGGGTGAACAGCAGGTTCATCACGCCCACCAGGATCAGCGGCGACAGTGCGATCCACGGGTTGGGCAGCGTGAGGTTCTCGGCGGTTTCCGGCTCGTTGCGCAGCTGGGTGCCGTAGCCTTCACCGGCGCGCTGGGCCTTGTTGCGCTGGCGCGCCAGGTAGAGCATGCCGGCGCAGAACACGAAAATCGTGCCGATCAGCCCCAGCCACGGCGCTGCCCAGGCGGTGGTGTTGAAGAAGGTGCTGGGGATGATGTTCTGGATCTGCGGCGTGCCGGGCAGGGCGTCCATGGTGAACGAAAACGCACCGAGGGCGATGGTCGCCGGGATCAGGCGCTTGGGGATATTGCTCTGGCGAAACATCTCCGCCGCAAACGGGTACACCGCAAACACCACCACAAACAGCGACACGCCACCATAGGTGAGCAGGGCGCAGACCAGCACGATCACCAGCATCGCCTGGCGCGTGCCGAGCAAACGGATCGCCGCCGCCACGATAGAGCGCGAGAAACCCGACAGCTCGATCAGCTTGCCGAACACCGCACCGAGCAGGAATACCGGGAAATACAGTTTGATAAAGCCGACCATTTTCTCCATGAACACCCCGGTAAAGGCAGGGGCGACGGCGGACGGGTCGGTGAGCAGCACGGCGCCGAGGGCGGCGATGGGGGCAAACAGGATAACGCTATAGCCACGGTAGGCAGCCAGCATCAGCAACGCGAGCGCTGCCAGGGCAATGATCACACTCATGGTGTGTCTCCATCGGATTGTTATTGTTGTGGGTGAAGCGGTGGGGAGGGCTATAGCGAGATGTGTGCCATATTTTCAAGCTATTGAAATATATGGATATTTTTTAGTTTCTTTCGAGTATTTCGGGGTGCTGTCTCAATTTTGAGACAAATGAATATCAAATGTGGGAGGGGGCTTGCCCCCGATAGCGGTGTATAAGCCAGCATATGTGTTGACTGACCTAATGCTATCGGGGGCAAGCCCCCTCTCACAGGGAATGTCTTTATATGGAGAATCTTGTCTCTGTTTGGAGATCAGGCAATTCCCAGTGCCACCATTTTCTTGTACAACGTCGACCGCCCCAACCCCAATCGCCTGGCCGCCTCGACCACATTGCCCTCACACGCCCTGAGTGCCGCCGCAATCACCTGCCGATCAAACCGCTCCCGCGCCGCCGCAAACGTCTCGCCCTCAACCGTGTCCACCGCACCGCGTTCCACCGGGCTGAACGTGCCAATCGCCGCACGAATGTCCCCAGCGTTCAACACCAGGTCATCGCTCAGCAACGCCGCGCGCTCCAGCACGTTGCGCAGTTCGCGGATGTTCCCCGGCCACGCATGCTGTGCCAACAGCGCCAGGGCCTCGCGGTCCAGTTCATGCTGGCTGCGCAGTTCCTCGAGGATCGCTTCGCTCAGCGCCGGAATGTCCTCCAGCCGCTCACGCAGCGGCGGCACCTGGATCGGCAATACGTTCAGGCGGTAATACAGGTCCGCACGGAACTCACCGCGCTTGATCGCCGCTTCCAGGTCCATGGAGGTGGCCGCGATCACCCGCACATCGCTGTGCAGCATTTCGTTGGAACCCACCGGTTCGAATTCCTTTTCCTGCAACACCCGCAGCAGCTTGCTTTGCAGCGGCAGCGGCATATCGCCGATTTCATCGAGGAACAGCGTGCCGCCCTGGGCAATCTGGAACTTGCCCGGACGGCCCTTGCGATCTGCACCGGTAAAGGCGCCCGGCGCGGTGCCGAAGAACTCGGCTTCCAGCAGGTCATGGGGAATCGCCGCGCTGTTGATGCTGACAAACGCCTTGTGCGCCCGCGGTGAGGCGCCGTGGATCGCCTGGGCGAGCAATTCCTTGCCGGTGCCGGTCTCGCCCAGCAGCAGCACCGGTGACTCGGCGCTTGCGCTGCGCCGGGCACGGCGTTTGACTTCCAGGCTGGCGGCGCTGGTGCCGATAAAGTGCGCGAAGTTGTATTTGCTCTGGCGTGAGCGCAGCAACGAGCGGGTGGAGGCCAGTTCCTGCTGCATGCTCAGGTAGCGTTCGATCAGTGGCGACAGGTTGCGCAGCTCATCGAACAAGGCAAAGCCAATCGCACCGATCACTGCACCGGCGTCGTTGTGGATCGGCAGGCGCATCACCACCAACGGGCCTTTGGGGGTGTCCTGGATGTCCAGCAGAATCGGCCGGTCGGTGCGCACCACCTGGCGCAACAGGCTGTTGGAAATCACCTGCTCGCACGGCTGGCCGATGGCTTCATCGGCACTCTTGAGGCCGAAGCGCTTGGCGTAGCGCTCGTTCATCCAGACGATATTGGCGTCGCGGTCGACAATCACCGTGCCTTCGCTGGACTGCTCGATGATCTCGAACAGCGACTGGATCGCCAGGCCGCGAACCTGTTGGTAGTCCGTCAGGCTGGTACTCATGACGACAGCCCGCCGGCCGCCGCCAGGAGTTCTTTGGTATACGGGTGCTGCGGTGCTTCGAAAACGTCATGGCTCGGCCCGCGCTCCACCACCTTGCCGTCCTTGATCACGATCATGTCATGGGCCATGGCGCGCACCACGGCGAGGTCATGGCTGATAAACAGGTAGGTCAGGCCGTACTTTTCCTGCAATTCACGCAGCAACGCTACGACCTGCTTCTGCACCGTACGGTCCAGTGCCGAGGTCGGTTCATCCAGCAGCATCAGCGCCGGCTTGAGCACCAGCGCGCGGGCGATGGCGATGCGTTGGCGCTGGCCGCCGGAGAATTCATGGGGGAAGCGATGGCGGCTGGCGGGGTCGAGGCCCACGTCCTTGAGCACCTGGATCACTTGCGCATCGCGGTCGGCCAGGCTGCACGGCGCATGCACCTCCAGGCCTTCGCTGATGATCTGCTGCACCGACATGCGCGGGCTGAGGCTGCCGTAGGGGTCTTGGAAGACCACTTGCATCTGCTTGCGCCACGGGCGCATCTGCTTGTGGTTGAGCGGGTCGAGGGCCTCGCCCTGGAAGCGGATGCTGCCGGTGGAATCCAGCAGGCGCAGGATCGCCTGGCCGAGGGTGGACTTGCCCGAACCGGACTCGCCGACAATCCCCAGGGTCTTGCCGCGCTGCACGCTGAGGCTGATGCCATCCACCGCGCGCAGGTAGGTCTTGCGCCGGAACAGGCCGCCGCCCAGTGGGAATTGCACGCTCAGGTCGTGCACGTCCAGCACGGTCTCCCGTGGCTCGCTGCACAGCACATCGCCGGACGGCTCGGCGTCCAGCAGCAGGCGGCTGTAGGGGTGTTGGGGGGCCGTGAACAAGGTCTCGCAGTCAGCCTGCTCGACAATCTCGCCGGCACGCATCACGCACACCCGCTGGGCAATGCTGCGCACCAGGTTGAGGTCATGGCTGATCAGCAGCAGCGACATGCCCAGGCGGTGTTGCAGGGACTTGAGCAGCAGCAGGATCTTGCGCTGCACGGTCACGTCAAGGGCGGTGGTGGGCTCGTCGGCGATCAACAGCTCCGGCTCACAGGCCAGGGCCATGGCGATCATCACCCGTTGGCGCTGGCCCCCTGAGAGTTGGTGCGGATAGGCCTTGAGGCGTTCCTGGGGTTTCTGGATGCCCACCAACTGCAGCAACTCGAGGATGCGCGCCTGCGCCGACTTGCCGCCCAGGCCCTTGTGCAGCAGCAAGGTTTCGCCGATCTGTTTTTCGATGCTGTGCAGCGGGTTGAGGGAGGTCATCGGCTCCTGGAAGATCATCGCAATGCGGTTGCCGCGCAGTTTCTGCAAGGTCGGTGCCGAGGCGCCGACCAGTTCCTGGCCGCGATATTTCACGGAGCCACGGGTGTCGGTGCCGGCTTCGGGCAACAGTTGCAAGATTGAGTGCGCCGTCACCGACTTGCCGGAGCCGGACTCACCCACCAGCGCCAGGCACTCGCCGGGACGGACGTCCAGGCTCAGGTTGCGTACCACGGTCTGGCCGCTGAAGGCGACGCTGAGGTCGCGGATTTCGATCAGGTTCATACGCAGTCACTCATGAACGTGGGTCGAAGGCATCACGTAGTGCCTCGCCGATAAAGACCAGCAGCGACAGGATCAGCGCCAAGGTGAAAAACGCCGTCAGGCCCAGCCACGGCGCTTGCAGGTTCTGCTTGCCCTGGGCAATCAGCTCGCCCAGTGACGCACTGCCCGCAGGCATGCCGAAACCGAGGAAGTCCAGGGCGCTCAGGGTGGAAATCGCCCCGGTGAGGATGAACGGCAGGTAGCTCAAGGTGGCGGTCATGGCGTTGGGCAGGATGTGCCGGCGAATGATCTTGCCGTCGCCCAGGCCCAGGGCCCGTGCGGCCTTGACGTACTCCAGGTTGCGCCCGCGCAGGAACTCGGCGCGCACCACATCCACCAGGGCCAGCCAGGAAAACAGCGCCATGATCCCCAGCAACCACCAGAAGTTCGGCTCGACAAACCCCGACAGGATGATCAGCAGGTACAGCACCGGCAGCCCGGACCACACTTCAAGGATGCGTTGGCCGAGCAGATCCACCCAGCCGCCGTAATAGCCCTGCAAGGCCCCGGCGGCGATGCCGATGGTGGCGCTGATGGCGGTGAGTGCCAGGGCAAACAGGATCGACACGCGCGCGCCGAAGATCACCCGCGCCAATACATCCCGCGACTGGTCATCGGTACCCAGCCAGTTCACCGTCGAGGGCGGGCTGGGGGCCGGGCGGGTCAGTTCGTAGTTGGGCGTGTCGTCGCTGAACGGGATGGGCGGGAACAGCATCCAGCCGCCGTCCTGCTTGATCAGCTTTTGCACGTAGTCACTGCGGTAATCGGCCTGGAACGGCAGTTGCCCGCCGAACTGCTGCTCGGTGTAGCGCTTGAATGCGGGGAAATACAGCTCGTTCTTGTAGCTGAGCACCAAGGGCTTGTCGTTGGCGATCAACTCGCCGCCCAGGGTCAGGATAAACAGCCCGATAAACAGCCACAGCGACCACCAGCCACGACGGTTTTTCTTGAAGCGTTCGAAACGTCGACGGGCCACGGGAGACAGGTTAAGCATCAGGCGTTCCTCGCGGCGAAGTCGATACGCGGGTCCACCAGGGTGTAGCAGAGGTCGCCGATCAGTTTTATCAGCAGGCCGAACAAGGTGAAGATAAACAGCGAGCCAAACACCACCGGGTAGTCCCGGGACACGGCCGCTTCGTAGCTCATGCGGCCGAGGCCATCGAGGGAGAAAATCACCTCGATCAACAGCGAACCGGCAAAGAACACGCTGATGAACGCCTGGGGAATCCCCGAGATCACCAGCAGCATGGCGTTGCGAAACACATGGCCGTACAGCACCCGCCGTTCGCTCAGGCCCTTGGCGCGGGCGGTCACTACGTACTGGCGCGTGATTTCATTGAGGAACGAGTTTTTGGTCAGGATGGTCAGGGTGGCGAACCCGCCGATCACCAGTGCGCTGACGGGCAACACCAGGTGCCAGAAGTAGTCGGCGATCTTGCCCACGGTGCTCAGCTCGGCGAAGTTTTCCGAGACCAGCCCGCGCACCGGGAACCAGTTCAATGACGTGCCTCCGGCGAACACCACGATCAGGAACATCGCGAACAGGAACGCCGGCATCGCGTAGCCAATCACGATGGCGGTGCTGCTCCACACATCAAAGCTGCTGCCATGGCGCACCGCCTTGCGAATGCCCAGGGGGATCGACACCAGGTAGGTGATCAGCGTGGCCCACAGGCCGAGGGAAATGGTCACCGGCATTTTTTCCAGGATCAGGTCGATCACGGTGGCGCCGCGAAAGAAGCTGTTGCCGAAATCCAGCTGGGCGTAGCTCTTGAGCATCAGCCACAGGCGTTCCGGCGCGGGCTTGTCGAAGCCGTATTGTTTTTCGATGTCCTTGATCAGTTTCGGGTCCAGCCCGCGGCTGGCACGGGAGCCGCTGCTGACACCGTCGCCGGATGAGCCGCCGACCGCGCCGCCGCCGATGCCCTGCAAGTGGGCGATGGCTTGTTCCACCGGTCCGCCGGGGGCGGCCTGGACGATCACGAAGTTGACCAGCAGGATGATCACCAGCGTCGGGATGATCAGCAGCAGGCGCCGCACGATATAGGCAAACATCAGCGAGCTCCCGCGCGTTTTTTCAACTCGGTATTCATTTGTTCATTGGTCAGCGGGGTAGGGCTGATTTCCCACCAGGTTTCCAGGGCTTCATCATTCCTGGCCTCGATGGCCGGGCGGCCGAAGCGGTTCCACCACGCGGCGGAGGTGCCGGGCGGGTAGTAATTGGGGATCCACAGGTAATTCCATTGCAGCACCCGGTCCAAGGCATGGGCATAGGTAAGCATCTGCGCCTGGGTGTCGGCCTTGACCAGGCCCTTGATCAGGCTGTCGACGGCCGGGTCCTTGAGCACCATGTAGTTGTTGGCGCCCGGATCGAATGCGGCGGTCGAGCCGAAGTAGTTGTACAGCTCCATGCCGGGCGAGGTGGTGACCGGGAAGCCGGTGACGATCATGTCGTAGTCGCGGGCCATCAGGCGGTTGACGTATTGCGAAGAATCGATGCGGCGGATGTTCAAGGTAATGCCGATCTGTGCGAGGTTGCGTTTGTACGGCAACAGCAGGCGTTCCAGCCCGTTCTGGGCATTGAGGAAGGTGAACTCCAGCGGCTCGCCCTCGGCGTTGACCAGTTTGTCGCCGTCTGGCTTCCAGCCGGCTTCTTCCAGCAGCGCCAGGGCTTGCAGCTGTTTGTCGCGGATCATGCCGCTGCCATCGGTGACCGGGGCCTTGAACACCTGGGTGAATACCTCGTCGGGAATCTGCCCGCGCAAGGGTTCCAGAATCGCCAGTTCTTCCGGGGTGGGCAGCTGGGTGGCGGCCAACGGGCTGTTGGAGAAGTAGCTTTGCTGGCGGATGTACAGGTTGCGCATCATCTGCCGGTTGGCCCATTCGAAGTCCCACAGCATCGCCAGGGCCTGGCGCACGCGACGGTCCTTGAACATCGGTTTTTGCACGTTGAACACATAACCCTGGGCCGGTTGCGGCATGTCCTTGGCCAGGTGCGCACGTTGCAGGCGGCCATCGTCCAGGGCCGGGCCGTTGTAGCCGATGGAATAGCCGGTGGCGGAAAACTCACGGTTGAAGTCGTAGGCGCCACCGCGCAGTACCTGGCGGGCCACTTCGGTGTCACCGAAGTACTCCAGGCTCAGGTGATCGAAGTTGTACAGGCCGCGGCTGACGGGCAGGTCCTTGCCCCACCAGTCGGGGTCGCGGGTAAAGGTGATGGTGCTGCCCGAGTCGATCTTGCCGACCTTGTACGGGCCGCTGCCCAGTGGGGCTTCGTAGCCACCGCCGTTGGCGAAGTCGCGGGTTTTCCACCAGTGCTCGGGAAACACCGGCAGGGTGGCGACATCCAGGGGCAGGGTGCGGTTTTCATTGCTGGAGAAATCAAAACGGACCTGGCGCGGGCCTTCGACTTCGACGTGCTTGACGTCGGCGAACAGCGTGCGAAAGCGCAGGCTGCCTTGGGTCATCAGCAGGTTGAAGCTGTAGCGCACGTCTTCGGCGGTGATCGGCTTGCCATCGGCAAAGCGCGCCTTGGGGTTGAGGAAGAAGCGCAGGGACAGGCCGTCCTCCGCGCGTTCCATCTTCTCGGCCACCAGGCCATACACCGTATAGGGCTCATCCAGGGAACGCAGGGCCAGGGGCGCATACAACCAGCCGTCGACCTGGGAGACGCCGATGCCTTTGTCGATATACGGCAGCACATGGTCGAAACGCCCGATCTCCAGCGCCGAGCGCCGCAGGCTGCCGCCCTTGGGGGCGTTGGGGTTGGCGTAGTCGAAATGGCTGAAACCGGCGGGATACTTGGCCGGTTCGCCGTACACGGTCATGGACGGTTGGGGCGCCGCGATCACGGCGCTGCTGGCCAGCAGCAGGGCCAGGGAGGTACTGAACAGTCTGGAAAAAGCCAATCGCATTGTCAGCCTTGAACGCCGGGTGAAGAAGAATAAGGATTTGTACGCTAACGGCATCAGCGTCGCCAGTCGTCACATGCACAACGGCCCACCAAGAGGCGGGCCGTTGTTTCAAGCAGCAGCGCGGATGGGATCAGTCCTGGCGGCTGGTGACTTCCAGCAGGTGGTAGCCGAACTGGGTTTTTACCGGGCCTTGCACGGTGTTGACCGGGGCGCTGAAGACGACGGTGTCGAATTCCTTGACCATCTGGCCTGGACCGAACGAACCCAAGTCACCGCCCTGGCGGCTGGATGGGCAGCTGGAGTTGGCTTTGGCGACTTCTGCGAAATCGGCGCCGCCTTCGATTTGGGCCTTGAGTTCGTTGCACTTGTCTTCAGTGGCAACGAGGATGTGACGGGCGGTGGCTTTGGCCATGGGGATTAACTCCTTGAGTAAAAACGGTGAGCGTACCGGATTCAGGCGGTTATTTCCTGGCAAAGTTCCGCTGGGGTTCAGGTTGGGGCGTTGGGCTTGGGGATTGGCGTGATGGAGTGAGACCCAGAGCAGGCTGGTATCTACCTGATGCATAGAGATCACATGTGGGAGGGGCGGTGCGACGATTCGACTTGCTCCCGATGGCGGCCTGATGGCCGACCAGGATTTGGGATCAGACCGAGTACATATCCGTTGCTGCGGTAACGGCCACCTAGGGTTCCGCCCTTACGGCGGCTCACTTTGGAAAAGCCCCAAAGTAAGCAAAGGGCTCTTGCCCCAACACTCGGCACCTCGCCTAGGCTCGGTGTGCCCTCACTCCGGCTTGACTCCGTGGGCCGCCGTCATGGGCCATCCCTGGCCCAGGACGGCTAACCCGGCGTCCTGCCGGGTTACCCACGGATTCAAACCTGCGTTCGGCCAGCGTGTTTGACGGGGCGCCTGAGATCAAGAGCAACAGCAACAGCAACAGCAACAGCAACAGCAGTGTTACGTCTGACGTTGCTGGAGTTATCTGATGTCAGGTCGAATAAGCCTCCATCAATTTAAGACGATATAGTCGTTCTGCTGAATGATCGGCCGATGGGCGCCTTGCATCAGGTGAAGGTAGCGGCCGTCCACCAGGTCGATGGGCAGGCAGTCGTCGATATCCATCACGCCGTCGGTGTGGGCCTGGGACCAGTGGCGCAGCATTTGTTGCTTGCCCTTGCTGGTCGCCTCCCGTTTGTTGCGGGCCACCACCAGCAGGTAGTGGTGGGCCTCGCCAAAGCTATTGGTTTCATAACCGCCAAGGTTGATGAAGTACAGGTGATGGGCGTCGGCAGCGGGGGCCAGGTGGCTGAGTTCGACTTTCCAGCCGTCGACGCCGTCCACCCCCATCCACGAATCGATATGCACGCCCTTTGGGCTGCCAAACCAGCCCTCGCGCAGTTGCGGGTAGGTGCCTTCCAGGGTGTCTGCTACGGCGAACACTACATCGTGCACTTCAATCCTTGCCCGTGGGTGCTTGCCCCCGAGCATCACGACAAACAGCATTGCAGGTCCTTCCTGGCGACTTGGCAAAGGGCAACCATACTTCGATTGAACCCTTTTGTCTGGTCAATGCCACACTGTTAATTCGCGAACTCATCAGGAGGTTGTCATGCGCACCATTGATCTGGCGGGTGTTCCCGTCCCTGTCATCGGCCAGGGAACCTGGCGCATGGGCGAAGACCCGGACCGGCGCCGCGCTGAAGTCGCGGCATTGCAACTGGGGATCGACGAGGGCATGACCCTCATCGACACCGCCGAGATGTATGGCGAGGGTGGCGCCGAGGAAGTCGTCGGCGAAGCCATCAGCGGCAGGCGTGACCAAGTGTTCCTGGTGAGCAAGGTCTACCCGCACAACGCCAGCCAAAAAGGCGTGCCCCGTGCCTGTGAAGCCAGCCTCCGGCGCCTGGGCACGGACTACATTGATCTGTATCTGCTGCATTGGCGTGGCCAGTACCCCCTTGAAGAAACTGTCGAAGCGTTCGAGCGCCTGCGTGAGGCCGGCAAGATCGGCCGCTGGGGCGTCTCGAATTTCGATGTGGCCGACCTGCAGGAGCTCGCATCCCCGGCCTGCGCGACCAACCAGGTGCTGTACAACATCGAAGAGCGCGGGATCGAATTCGACCTGTTGCCCTGGTGGCAACAACACCATTTGCCGCTGATGGCGTACTGCCCGATTGCCCAGGGTGGGGCGTTGCTGTCCAGCCAGACCCTCAAGCAGATCGCCCGCCGCCACGAGGTCACGCCTGCCCAGGTTGCCTTGGCCTGGGTGCTGCGCCAGGACGGTGTGATCGCCATTCCCAAGGCGGTCACCCCGGAGCATGTACGGCTCAATGCGGCCGCCGCCAAGGTGGTGCTCGATGAGCACGACCTGGATGCCATCGACCGGGTGTTCGGCGCACCCAAGCGCAAGCATCCCTTGGCGATGGTGTAGTTGCCTGGCAGAAACGGTGCCGTCCCTGGCTCCCGTTCCTGCTCAGGTCCGACTTAGCCCGCTACCGGGTTGCGCCAGTCATCCGATCCGGATGTGCCCGACACTTCGTGGGTCCACACGATCTTGCGATAGGTGAAGTACACATCCTCCAGGTGAGTGAAGTGGGCATTGTCCGGGTCCTGGCAATTGGGCATGCGGGACTGGATGTCCACGAGCGTCGCGCCCTCCAGTTCTATCGTGAAGTAGTGCTCCTGGGTGCCGGCCGATGATGTGCGGAACCACTCCAGTCGGCATTTGACCTCTTCACCGCTGGTCAATGCGCTGAACAGCAAGGGCGATGACTTATCGAAGACCTTGCTGATCATCAGCGGCTTATGGACCCTCTGGCCTGTCGGCTGACCCGACTGCGGATCGCGGGGGATGATTACTTGATGAGCAAAGGCCTGGACCAGAATCTGGTCTTCATGACCTTCCTGATAAATGTTGCCTACCGAGTCCTGGGTAAATGTGCCTGCCGTAATCAAACCTTGTTTGACACCGGTGATGGAAAGATACGCGGGTGTTGGCATGACGGGTTTCCTTGTCTGATTGATGAAGTAGTTCCAACGGTTAATCGTACCGGTTGGAAATGTGGTTATTACAAGAAGCGTGCCGGAAAGTGCGGGAACCAATACGGACTTGGCATGCTGTGGATATAGGCGTTGGGTTTAAACGGATGTTATGGTTTTTTTGGATGTTTTACGGAAAGTGTTTGCGCATAAGTGCGCATTTAGTTGCTCATATTGCTACGTCTCTTAGTAGTTGATTTTCCGCTGGGGTTAGGTGAACTACATCTCTGTAGCTGCGCAAAAGTCTGCATATGCCTTGGTTTACGGGGTGTGTAGGAAATGTCTTAAGTGTGAGCCTGTTGCTTGCTGGATGTTATTGTCGTGGCTAAGGTTTACGAACTTCGCGGCGAATCAAGCGAAGGGTTCATGGCAATCTGGTGTGAAAGTTAAATGCACTTAGTTTGTCTCTCGTGCCTTGGATAGTCGAGTGCGCCCCTAAATGGTCCATTCAGAAAAACTCTGCGCTTATTACCTCGAGCTTGCCCGGCAGCCCTGTTTACCAGCGAACTTTGCCGGCAGTGATATGCGCTATTCAAATGAATATGAAACCCTGGAGTCCGAACTGGCAAAGATGCAGTCCATGCATGGCGCCGGCCAGCCGGACTGGCAAAAGCTCCTGGAAATCAGCGAATGCCTGTTGCGTGAGCAGTCCAAGGATCTGCGCGTGGCCGTCTGGCTGACCTGGGCGCTGTACCACCGCGATTCCTTTGCCGGACTGCTGGCTGGCCTCGGGTTGCTGCGCCATCTGTGTGAGCACCATTGGTCGGCGGTATACCCTGGAAAGCTGCGCACCCGCGGCGCGGCGTTCGGCTGGCTGGTCCTGCGCCTTGAGACACTGCTTGTCCAAGACCTGTCGGTTCAGGACCAGCAACCCCTATTCCAGTCCATGCTTGAACACCTCACGCGCCTTGATGAACTCTGGACTGCACATTTGGGAGGCGACGCGCCGCTGTTGCTGCCGATTCGCAAACAATTGGAGCAGTGGTTGGCGCTTGCTGTGCAAGGCCATCCCCCTGTCGCCGGGTTGAACGCCGCCGTTGCGCAAGTGCAACCCGCTGCTACGCCATCCTCAACGGCCAAACCGACGGTAAACAACGAAAAAGACGCGCATGAATTGCTGTATGCCTTGCAGGAACAAGCTCGTCCGTTGTGTGCCTGGTGGTTACGCCAGGACGCCGCCGACCTACGGGCCTTGCACCTGAGTCGAACGCTGGCCTGGCTGTCCATCGTTCGCTATCCGGATGCCGACGGTGAGCGAGTCACCGCGTTGTGCGGGCCTGCCCCCGACAGACTCAAGTACTACCAGCAACGTTTTGCCCAAGGCCATCACGCCGAGCTGCTGCCTGAACTTGAGGCCGGCCTCTCAGGTGCGATGTTCTGGTTCGATGGGCTGTACATGCTCTGGCAATGCCTGGAAGCCCAGCAGGCGGAACTGGCCATGAGCGAGTTGGAAGTGAGTTTCGCCCTGCTGTTGCAACGATTGCCGGACTTGCCGGCGTTTCGCTTTCAAGGGGGCGCTCCTTTTGCCGACGACGCCACTCGCGACTGGATCGCACTGCATGTCTCCCATTACCTGCAAACCCCTGAGGCGCCCCGCGTGGGGGGCGATGCCGAGCCCTGGGAGATCGCCTTGCAGGATGTGCTACCGCGGCTGCGCAAGGATGGGCTCAAAGCCGCGGTACATGAGCTCAATCAAGGCCTGCATGCCGCTCGCAGCGATCGCGCCCGCTTTTATTGGCGGTTGGCCCTGGCGCGCTTGTGTGCACACGCTGGCAAACATGAACTGGCGAAGATCCAGCTCGAACAACTGGACTTCGAGCTGCAGCGCTCGGGCCTGGAGCGCTGGGAGCCGGAGCTGGCGTTTCAAGTGACACGCCTCTTGCACCGCTGCTGCGACCTGCTGCCACAAAACCATGCCGTGCGCGAGCGCAAGGAAGACACCCACCGCAGGCTGTGCCTCTTCGATCTGGAAGCGGTACTTGAATAGGCTTACGAGCCGCTTGAAAAGGAGATTTACCATGGCCAAAGAAGGTTCGGTAGCACCCAAGGAACGCATCAATATCACCTTCAAACCCGCCGTCGGCGGTGTGCGGGAAGAAGTCGAGCTTCCGTTGAAACTCCTCGTGCTGGGGGACTTCACCCAGCGTGAGGACCTGCGCAAGCTTGAAGATCGCAAGCCCATCGCCCTCAACCAGAACACCCTCGATGAGGTGTTGGCCAAACAGGCGCTGAGCCTGACGCTGAATGTCCCCAATCGGCTCCAGGACGGCGCCGAGGTCGAAGACCTGGCCATCCAGTTACGAATCAATTCGATGAGGGATTTCAACCCGGCGAACCTGGTGGAGCAGATCCCCGAGTTGCACAAGCTGATGGCCCTGCGTGAGGCGCTCATGGCGCTCAAGGGACCACTGGGCAACACGCCGAGCTTTCGCAAAGCCATCGAACAGGCCCTGGCCGACGACGAATCCCGTGCCCGAGTATTGGCGGAGCTGGGCCTGAGCGGCCGGACCGCCTGACATTCTTCAGTAAAAGGACACTGGCGCCATGACGACTCAACACACCTCGATACCCGTACTCATCACTGACGAGCACAGCATTCTCGACAACATCATCGCCCAGACTCTGTTGAGTGCGGATGATGAGGCCTACGGCATAGCCAGGCGTGGCGTCTCGGCATTTATCGAAGAGCTGATCAAGCCGCAGAACAGCGGGGAACCGGTCAAGAAACACCTGGTTGACCGGATGATTGCGGAGATTGACGAGAAGCTCGGTCGGCAAATGGATGAGATTCTGCACCACCCGCGCTTCCAGGCCCTGGAATCCTCATGGAAAGGCCTGCAGTTGTTGGTCGAGCGCACCAACTTTAGAGAAAACATCAAGATCGAACTGCTGAATGTCTCTCGGTAAGACCTGCTGGATGACTTCGAAGACTCACCCGAGGTGACCCAGTCCGGGCTCTATAAGCACGTCTACAGTGCGGAGTACGGTCAGTTCGGCGGTCAACCTGTGGGCGCAATCATCGCTGACTTCTTTCTTTCCCCCAGCGCCCCCGATGTGAAGCTGATGCAATACGCTTCCAAGGTCGCCTGCATGGCCCATGCACCGTTTATCGCGGCCGCCGGGCCGACTTTTTTCGGCTTGGAAAGCTTCACCGATCTGCCTGACTTGAAGGATCTCAGGGATCACTTCGAAGGTCCGCAGTTCGCCAAATGGCATAGCTTTCGCCAGAGCGAAGATGCCCGTTATATCGGGCTGACGGTGCCGCGATTCCTGCTGCGCACGCCTTACGATCCCCTTGAATGTCCGGTCAAGACCTTCGCCTACCGGGAAACCGTGGTGAACAGCCACGAGCACTACCTTTGGGGTAATACCGCCTACGCCTTTGCCACACGATTGACCGACAGTTTTGCGCGGTTTCGTTGGTGCCCGAACATTATCGGTCCGCAAAGCGGCGGCGCAGTGGAGGACTTACCCCTGCATCACTTCCACAGCATGGGCGAAATCGAAACCAAGATTCCCACTGAAGTGCTGGTATCCGACCGTCGCGAATACGAACTGGCGCAAGAGGGTTTCATTGCCTTGACGATGCGCAAGGGCAGTGACAATGCCGCGTTTTTCTCCGCCAGCTCGGTGCAACAGCCAAAGCGTTTCGGCATCAGTGCCGAGGGCAAGGAGGCCGAGCTGAATTACCGCCTGGGCACCCAGTTGCCCTACATGATGGTGGTCAACCGCCTGGCCCATTACCTCAAGGTCCTGCAACGGGAGCAACTGGGCTCGTGGAAGGAGCGTACCGACCTGGAGCTGGAGCTCAACAAGTGGATTCGCCAGTACGTGGCCGACCAGGAAAACCCCAGTGCCGAAGTGCGTGGGCGGCGGCCATTGCGGGCGGCACGTATCGTTGTCAGTGATGTCGAGGGCGAGCCTGGCTGGTACCGCGTCAACCTGAGTGTGCGACCGCACTTCAAATACATGGGGGCGGATTTCACCCTGTCCCTGGTTGGCAAGCTCGACAAAGAATGAGCAGGGGCCAAGGGATGATGCGTAACCAAAACCTCTTCGAGCGACTTGAAAGTCCGGCCGCAAAATCATCATGTGCCGTGACGTCCGTCGCAGCTCATCTGGGAAAGATGCTCAGCATCCGCGCTGGCAGCGTGCAGACACTGGAGGATTACGGTATGCCGGATCTCAATGACATGAGTCAGAGTCTGCATGAGTCATTGAGCCAGTCGCGCTTGTTGATCGAGCGGTTTATCCGGGCCTATGAGCCCCGCTTGAAGGATACGCACGTGAGGGCGTTGCCTTGTGGTGACGATCCTCTGGCGCTGGCGTTTGCCATTGACGCCACGCTCTGCGTCGACGGGGTGACGCAGCCCGTGGTGTTCACCGCGCGCCTGCAGGATGCTGGACAGGTTGAGGTCTTGCCTGATGTCCTTTAACCACTATTACCAGAGCGAACTCAGTGCGTTGCGACAGCTCGGGCGGCGCTTTTCCGAGCGCAATCCTGCTCTCGCGCCCTTTTTAGGGGAGGCCGGTCAGGATCCGGATGTGGAGCGGCTGCTGGAAGGCTTTGCTTTCCTCACCGGTCGCCTGCGCCAGAAGCTGGATGACGAGTTGCCTGAGCTGACTCATTCCTTGATGCACCTGCTGTGGCCCAACTACATGCGGCCCCTACCTGCGTTCAGTATCCTGCAGTTCGAGCCGTTGAAACATGCGGGGCCCGGTGTGATGGTCGCACGGGATACACCGGTCGAAAGCGCTGCGGTCGATGGTGACCGCTGTCGTTTTCGAACCTGCTACGCCACCTGCATCTTGCCGCTGCAACTGAGCGCGCTGGAGTACTGCGTCCAGGGAGAGCAGGCGTTGCTGAGCCTGCGCCTGGACATGGGCGGCGAAGGCAATTTCAGCGAATGTGCGTTCGATCAATTGCGCCTGCATTTGTCGGGAGACCGCTACATCAGTCAAGCGTTGTACCTGAGCCTGTTGCGCGAGGTTGAGGGTATCGAGTTGCTGCCATTGGGCGGTGATGGGCTTGCGGTCAGCGGGGCTGATGGCCAGCCCCTGCTGTTGCGATTGGGTGGCGATCAGGTCAGTCCGGTGGGGTTCGCGGAGGAGCATGCGCTGATGCCTTATCCGCAGAATACCTTTCGTGGATACCGCCATCTGCAGGAGTATTTCGCCTTTCCTGAAAAGTACCTGTTCGTCGATGTGCTTGGCCTGGATGCGTTGCAGCGGTTGCCCCAGGACGTACTCAAGCAAATCTGCAGCGTCAGGCTGTGCTTCAAGTTACGCACCCGGTGCCAGGCAACCGGATACCCCACGCTGGACAACGTGAGGCTGTACTGCACGCCCATCGTCAACCTGTTCAAACATGATGCGGTGCCGATTCGCCTGGACGGCAAGCAGGACGAATACCTGTTGATTCCTGGGGAATATGCGCGCGCAAACGCCTGTGTATTTTCCGTCGACAAGGTCACGGGCTGGCGCCCCGGCGGGCTGGGGTATCAGGCGTACGTACCGTTTGAATCCTTTGAGCACGACGGCGTTATCGATGCATCGGCAGCGCCCACCAGCTACAGCATTCGTCAGCGTGCTTCGGCGCATCATGCCGGGCTCGATACCTGGCTGGGGTTCGGAAGCGGGCGGGGGCATACCCAGGAAACGCTGTCGATCGAGCTGACATGCACCAATCACAACCTGCCTCGGCAATTGCAGGCAGGGGAGATCAATCAGCCCTGTGA
Source organism: Pseudomonas sp. NFX5 (assembly GCF_049132125.1). Classification (NCBI taxonomy): domain Bacteria; kingdom Pseudomonadati; phylum Pseudomonadota; class Gammaproteobacteria; order Pseudomonadales; family Pseudomonadaceae; genus Pseudomonas; species Pseudomonas sp. NFX5. The sequence continues at coordinate 94,372 of NZ_JAFMZG010000002.1, read as the reverse complement.
GCAGACACCGGAGGGCTTGTCATTTCGCAATATCTGCGCACCGACTGCGAGTTTCGCACCGCCCCTGGACCAGGACTTTCTCTGGCGACTTATCAGCAACATGTCGCTCAACTATTTGTCACTGAGCGACATCAATGTCTTGAAGGTGGTCCTCGAAACCTATGACGTGCCGCGTTACCACGATCTGCAAGCGAAAAAGGTCAGCCAGAGAAGGCTGGGGGCCTTGCGATCCATCAGCCATACGGCCGTCGACCGCTTGCACCGGGGCATGCCGCTTCGAGGGTTGAGGGTCGACCTGAGCATTGATTCCCAAGGTTTCCTGGGGGCGGGCGAAGCGTTTTTGTTCGCCTCGGTGCTCAACGAGTTCTTCGCGCTTTATGCCAGCCTTAATGCCTACCACGAGCTGCGTGTCATCAGCACACAAGGAGATGTGTACCTATGGCCACCTCAGATGGGGCAGCAGCCCCTGCTTTGAAGCAACTGTGCCGTGCCATCCGTGAATATTCGCTGTTCCAGGCGATTTCGCAGGTGATCAAGCGCCTGCGCGATGCCCATCCGCTACTGGATGACAACGCACTCTATGAGCGGCTGGAGTTTCAGGCCAACCCGGGTCTTGGTTTTCCCGGTCACGATATTGACCGGTTGGAGTTTTTTGTTGAACACGATCAATTGCGTGCGCGTCTTCGCCTCAATGTCCTGGGCCTCTGCGGCGCAGGTTCACCCTTGCCGGCCTTTTACGGTGAGCAGGCGAGTGCCGATGGAGCGGGCGGCCACGCGACTCGAGACTTCCTGGACCTGTTTCACCATCGTCTGCAACGGCTGATGCTGCCGATCTGGCGCAAATACCGCTACCAGGCGTGTTTCCAGGCGCAGGCGCGTGATGCTTTTTCCGAGCAGATGTTTGCGTTGATCGGGTTGAGGGGCCAGCGCATCCGTACCGCCGCGCAGTTGGACTGCAAGCGACTGTTGCCCTACCTGGGGTTGCTTGGCCTGCGGGCGCACTCGGCGGCGGTGATCGAAACAGTGCTGCGTTACTACTTCGGGCATGAGCGCGTGTTTATAGAGCAATGGGTGGAACGCACGGTTGCCATTGCTCCCCCGCAGTTGAACCAGCTTGGCTGTGCCAACAGCCTGTTGGGCTTCGACCAGGTACTGGGAAGCCGGATCACCGACTGCAACGGTAAGTTCCGGGTGCATATACAGGATCTGGATTGGCAGCGCTTCCATGGTTTCTTGCCGACGGGGTCGGAGTATCCACTGCTGTGTTCGTTGGTGCGACTGGCTGCACGAGACCCGCTGGAGCATGACCTGCGGCTGGTGCTGGCCAAGGAGGCGCTCAGGCCGTTGCACGTGGGTGAACACAATGTCTGCAGGCTGGGGTGGACCACTTGGCTGGCACACGAGTGCGCCGATGGTGCGGTCATCGTGGCCAGCAATGCTCACTAGGGACTAATGACCATGATGAATGTAGACCTGCAACAGCTGATCCTGACATTGACGCCCGCAGTCCGTCAGGACCTGGAGCGCTCGGCCGAACGTTGCGTGACGCGAGGTGGCAGGGAGGTCCTGGTGGAAGACCTGCTACTGACCCAGCTGGAACGTCCCAGGGGGCTCTTGATACGAGCCTTGGCCGACGCCGGGATCGAGGCGCAGACGCTGCAAGCAACGCTGCAGCCCAAGGGGCAGGCAAGTGCCACGCGTAATCCGGTGTTCGCCCCGGCCCTCGTGCAGTGGTTGCAACAGGCGTTGATGGTTGCCCATCTGGAGTTGCGCCAGAGCGTCGTGGACCACGGTGCACTGTTACTGGCGTTGTTGCGTCACCCGCTGCAGCACGCGGGTACCGGCTATCACGCGTTGTTGAGCGGTTTGGATGCACAGCGTATACAGGGGTTTGTGCTGGACCAGGGGCCTGACGTCTGCCCGGCAGCAGGCGGCGAGTCACTGCTGGCGCGCTTTACCCATGATCTGACACGCCAGGCCCAGGAAGGGCGTATCGACCCGGTGCTGTGTCGCGAGGGTGAGATCCGCCAACTGATCGACATCCTTATGCGGCGGCGCAAGAACAATCCGATCCTTGTCGGCGAGGCCGGGGTGGGCAAGACCGCGGTTGTCGAAGGCCTTGTCCTGCGCATCGCCAGCTCGCAGGTGCCGGAGCCACTCAAGGGTGTGCGTGTGCTGACCCTGGACATGGCACTGCTGCAAGCCGGTGCCAGCATCAAGGGCGAGTTCGAGCGGCGTCTCAAAGGCGTGATCGACGAAGTGAATGCCGCGCCGACACCGGTGATTCTGTTTATCGACGAGGCGCATACCCTGGTGGGGGCGGGTGCCCAGGCGGGTGCCGGCGATGCCGCCAACCTGCTCAAGCCGGCCCTGGCCCGCGGTGAGTTGCGTACCCTCGCTGCCACCACGTGGTCCGAATACAAGAAATACTTTGAAAAAGACCCTGCCTTGGCGCGGCGTTTCCAGCCTGTGCTGGTTGGCGAGCCCAGCGTTGAACAGGCGACTTCGATCCTGCGCGGGCTGGTCCCGGCCTACGAATCCAGCCATGGCGTGCATATACGTGACGATGCCGTCGTCGCGGCGGCGCAGATGAGCGCCCGCTACCTGGCAGGGCGTCAGTTGCCCGATAAGGCCGTGGATGTGCTGGACACCGCCTGCGCACGTGCGCGAATCAACCAGATAATGGTGCCCGAGGCATTGGAGCGCCTGTGTACCGAGCACGCTGAAGGCTCGCGGCAGCGCGACTCGCTGAATCGAGACAGGGACGCCGGATTGCCAATGGATGAGCCGGCTGCACAAGCATTGGGCCTGCGATTGGCGGCTGTCGAGAGTGAGCGTCAACTTCAGGAGCAGCGCTGGCTGGAACAGCGCGCGTTGGCGGAGCCGTTGCGTGTATGCCCGCGACTGGTGGCACAGGTCATCAGCGCCTGGACCGGCATTCCGGTTGAACAACTGTCCCTTGAGCACAGTGCATCGGTGCTGGGGGTTGCCGATGCGCTGCGGTCGCGCATTCTCGGCCAGGAACCTGCCATACAGGCGCTCGACCGCAACCTGCGCGCTGTGGCTGCCGGACTGAACAAGGCCGATGCGCCGGTCGGTGTGTTTCTGTTGGTAGGCCCAAGTGGTGTGGGCAAGACCGAAACGGCCTTGGCCCTGGGTGATTTGCTGTATGGCGGCGAGCGTTTTGTCACCACCCTCAACATGTCGGAGTTTCAGGAAAAACACGCCCTGTCTCGGCTGATTGGCGCACCTCCCGGTTATGTCGGCTATGGAGAGGGCGGAGTGCTGACGGAAGCCGTGCGCCGGCGCCCCTATTCGGTGGTGCTGCTCGACGAAGTCGAAAAGGCCGACCCGGAGGTGTTGAACCTGTTCTATCAGATCTTCGACAAGGGGCTGGTCAACGATGGCGAAGGCCGGGAAATCGATTTTCGCAATACGCTGATCCTGATGACTTCCAACCTGGGCAGCGATTGCATTATCGACTTATGTGCAGGCGGCCGACGACCTGGCACACAGGTGCTGCAGGACGCAATTCACCCTCTGCTGCGCGACTATTTCAAACCGGCACTGCTCGCCCGGATGCGAGTCGTACCCTATTACCCGTTGATGGGCGCTGTGTTGCATGACCTGGCAAGACTCAAGCTCGACCGTCTTGGGCGAAGGTTGCAGTCACGCAAGCTGGCCTTGAGCTATACGGCCGAACTGGTCACGCATATGGCTGAGCGGTGCGTCCATAGCGACAGCGGAGCGCGGTACATCGACCAATGGATCGAGATCCACCTGTTGCCGCAGATGGTCGATCGACTGCTTGGGGCGGTGGCGATGGGTGAGCCGCTGTCGCGGGCCCACGCCTGCCTGGATGGTGACGGGCTGCCGATCTGTGAGTTCAGCCAATGATGAACGATGTGCTGGCCCCTTTACCCCAGCCCCTGGCCTACGCCGAGACGTTGCTGGCCTGGTTCACCCGAATGGGCATCGAGGGTGACGAGACAACGTTGCCAGGCCTGTGTGTTGCAGCGGCTGCGCAACTGAGTGAATGCGAACTCGGCCAGTTATATTGGCGGGACGAGGACACGGGTCGGCTGGACTTGATTGCCCAGTATTTTCCTGGCGCATTGCCCCTCGGCGAGGGTGCTTGCGGCGCAGACTTTCAGCATCAGCAACTGTTGCGTCACGTGCTCGGCCATCCCAGTATCCTGAGCGTGGATAACCTGGACGACAGTGTGTACGAAAGCGGTTTTCTACCCGCGACAGCTACGCCCTGGCACTCGTTGATATGCCTGCCGCTGTTCGCTCGCCACAAGGCCGTTGCCGGTCTATTGCTGTGCGCCAGCCAGCGGCCGAAACTGCTCCAGGACTACGGACCCTCGTTAAGCCAACTGGCAAGCTTCGCCTTGAGTCAGCTGGCGCTGTTGCGACGTGTGCGTCCGCCGCACAACGGCTCCCAGGCCAGGCCTTGTCTACCCTCGGCGCGTATGACGTATGGGCTGATCGGCAACAGCGCAGCCATGGAAGAAACCTACCGGCTGATCGGCAAGGTGCTGAATGCGCCCTGCACGGTGCTGCTGCGCGGGGAGACCGGAACCGGCAAGGAGGTGGTGGCACGGGCCATCCATGCTGCCGGGCCGCGCAGTAGCAAAGCCTTTGTGGTGCAGAACTGTGCGGCCTTTCCCGAGGGGCTGCTGGAGAGCGAGCTATTCGGTTATCGCAGGGGCGCCTTTACAGGCGCCGAACGTAACCATGCGGGGCTATTTGACGCCGCCGATGGCGGCACGTTGCTCCTCGACGAAATCGGCGATATGCCGCTGTCACTCCAGGCCAAGCTGCTGCGGGTGTTGCAGGAAGGCGAGGTTCGCCCGTTGGGAGCCGATGCGGCCCATAAGGTCGATGTGCGAATTATCGCAGCGACCCATCGTGATCTGGCTGCAATGGTGGCGGAGGGCAGTTTTCGCGAGGACCTGTACTACCGACTGGCGCAGTTCCCGATCGAATTGCCGGCCTTGCGCGAGCGCGACGCAGATGTGCTGCTGTTGGCGCGACAGTTCGCACAATCGGCCTGCGCGGCAATGGGGCTCTCGCCGGTGGAATGGTCTGCTGCGGCCTTGGATCAACTCTCGTGCCACCCTTTTCCCGGGAATGTCCGTGAACTCAAATGCCTGGTCGAGCGCGCGGTACTGCTGTGTGACGACGCAGTGGTGCTGCCTGAACACCTGGGCCTGTCGTCCGGGCCGACCACTATTGCCGTCGGCGCGACGTTGCGCCAGCGCCTGGAACGGGTTGAACGGGTATTCCTGATCGACTGCCTGCACAAGAACCGTGGCAACCGGACCCGTACGGCACGCGAGTTGGGGCTAGCACGCCGCACCCTGCTTTACCGCCTTGCACGCTTGAACATCCCTGGCGGCGATGTCCGAGGGGGACGCTGAATGGTGCACGTATGGCTTCCACTCTTCGCCGCCAGCCTTACTTTCATTGGAGATACCTGATGCCACTTCGTACTTGGAAATCCTTGGGGCTTGTCCTGTGCTTGTTGAGCGGCTGCAACGCCAATTACGTTTTTGATGACGCTGACTACCGTCCGCTGGGTGACCCCCAGGCGACACGTCGCAGCGATTGAACAGCGGAGCCTTGTCATGCAACTAGTGTTTGAGGTGTGCAATACCGGAAGCGGTGAGCCTGCATCCTGTAAGACATTCGACGGCGTCGGCGGCGTGATCGGCCGCGGGATCGGCTGTGACTGGGTCATCCCGGACGCGAGTCGCTTGCTCTCCAGTCATCATGGCCTGGTCAGTTACCGGGATGGCCAGTATTTTTTCACCGACATCAGCAGCAATGGCATTGGCGTGTCGGGCAGCGCGGAGCGCTTGTGCAAAGGGCAGGCACGACTGATCAGCGAGGGTGATGTCTACCAACTGGGGCCAGTGGATATCCGTGCACGACTTGTGGCGCCCGGGAGACAAAATGGCCGGCAGGTGTTTTTCGGCAACGATACGATTCCGGATGACGCGTTTTTGGTGCTTGACCCCTTGCGAGCACTCGATAGCGAGCAGGTGCATGGCAGCTCACCCGGGGATCCGGAGGCGCTGAAACTCTCGGCTGCGAGGGCGGCCTGCGCACTGTCCCACTGCCCCCTGGAACGGGATCACCTGATCGTGCCGAGATGGGCCGAGCCAGTAACGGAAGAGGCCTCGACTCAACCCGCCCAGGTGACTGCAGCCAGTCGTGCTCCATTCTGGTCGCAGTTCGCGGACGCGATGGGCGTGCCCCTGGATACGCTTGATACCCAGGCATGCGAAGCCCTGGCGATCAAGGTGGCTGGTCTGTTCAGGCAAACCATCGAAGGGCTGCAGCAGAGTCTGCGTACTCGCGATGAGCTGAACGGCGAGTTGAACCTCGGTTGGACCGTGCCTGCCATTAAGAGTCACAACCCCTTGAAGGATTGCACCGATACCCCGTCTGCCCTGGCCTCACTGTTGGGCCTCGGTGAGCCGGGCCCGCTGCCTGCAGAGGTAGCGGTCGCCCAGGCATTCCGGGAAATGCAAATCCACCAGCTGGCCTTGGTCGTGGCTTGCCGTGCTGCAATACGTGGCGCTGTGGAGGCATTTGCACCAAGCCATCTGTTGCTGTGCTTCGAGCGCCAGGACATGCCGGCCAGGTTCTCTACCGATGGAGCCCACTGGCGGGCCTACCAGCGCCATTACCGACACCTTATCGACGAGCAACCCTTGGGCGAGCAGCTGTTGCGTAACCAATTTTCCAAAGCCTACGCGGAGCAGGTGCGCCTGGTCGCCACGCTGCATGCGCCTTATCCGGGATGACTGTCATGTATCGAGCTGCCGTTCTGTCAATGCTGCTTGTACTCGGCCTGCTGACCGGGTGTGCCAGCGTGTCACCGTATTCAACCCTGACCAAGCTGGACCTGGCGTTGAGCGCCAGCGACGGCGTCAACCGCGACCTTCACGGTCGCCCGTCTCCCATCGTGGTGCGCCTGCTGGAGCTGCGGCACGCGGTGGCGTTCGAAAACGCTGATTTCTTCACCCTCTATAGCCGCGCAGAGCAGGCGCTGCCCAAGGACTGGGTCAACAGCGAGGAGTTGGAGCTGCGCCCCGGTGAGCGGCTGGCGCTGAAGCTCAGTGTCGAACCACAGAGTCGTTATGTCGGGGTGGTGGCTGCCTATCGGGACCTGCCCCATGTGCAATGGCGGCTTGTGCTGCCCGTCGCCCGGCAGCGCCTGACGCGTGTCGAGCTGATGCTCGACGAGTCCGGGGTTCGCGTCGTTACCCCTCAAGCCCGGAGGTCGGAGGATAGACATGCAGGTTCATAAAGTCGTGTGGCAGGAGGGCATGCTGCTGCGCCCCCAACACTTGCAGCACAACGACCGTTACTACCACCAGCAACTCAACCGTACCCGTTTGCTGGGCATTGATGGTTGGGGGTTCCTGACCCTTGATGTCGATATGCAGTACCTCAATCTGGGGAAGCTGGTCGTCAACCAGGCCAGCGGTGTATTTCCCGATGGCAGCTTGTTCGAGCTGAGCAGCGTGATGGAGCCACTGGCGTTGCAGGTTCCTGCCCACACCAGTGGGCAAGCCATTTACCTGGCGTTGCCGTTGGCCATCGGCAATCAGGTGGAAGTGCGCCAGCAGGAGCACAGTGATGTGCTGGCGCGCTACGTAAGCTGCGAAGCGGAGATCACTGATTCGAACGCTGGCTTTGATTCCCGTTGCCGGATCAACTGCGCACGCCCGGACCTGCGATTGCTGTTAGGGGAGCAAACCAGTGACACGTTGCAGGTGAAACTCCAGGTTGCCCGGGTGCTGGATTCGACCCGCGAGGGCGGCGTGCGGCTGGACGCGGATTTCGTACCGGCGTTTATCTATGTGCAGGGCTCAGGCTATGTCGCGTCATGTATCAAGGAAGTGCTGAGTCTGCTGGGCACCCGAGGCGATGCGATTGCCGCGAGGATCCGGGGAGGTGGCGGGGCGGAGGGGGCCCAGGTCGGCGATTTCCTGATGCTGCAACTGATCAATCGAACCGAGCTGGTGTTGCGTCACTTCCTGAGTCAGAGCCAGGTACGTCCGGAGGTGTTGTACAGGCAGTTGTTGTCGATCCTCGGCGAGTTGTCGACGTTCGCCACCGACAACAAACGCGCGCAACTGGAGACTCGTTACCAGCATGGTGAGCAGGGGGCGAGTTTTCGTGGGTTGATGGAAGGCATTCGCACCGTGCTGTCGTTGGTGCTGGAACAACACGCCACTGAGCTCCCGTTGGAGCCGCGACAGTATGGTGTGCTGGTCTGTCCGGTGAGTGATCTCAAACTGCTGGGTAGCGCAACATTCATTCTGGCGGCAACTGCCCAATGCGATTCGGAGGAGCTGCGCCACCGCCTTCCGGCGCACTTGAAAATCGGCTCCGTGGAACGCATCCGCGAGCTCGTCAATCTGCATCTGGCCGGCATCAAGGTCAAGCCACTGCCGGTGGCGCCCCGACAGATCCCGTTCCATGCCGGCAAGACCTATTTCATGCTCGAACTCAGTGCCCGTGATATCACGCAGCTGGAACAATCGGGCGGTTTTGCCTTCCACGCCAGTGGCGAGTTTGCCGAACTCAAACTCAATTTCTGGGCCATCAGGAACTGAATGCCATGACAATGGACAGCGAATACCCGCAGGACGAAAAAACTATCCTGCTTGACCTCGATGGTCGCGCGCCCGCAGGGGCGCCGGTGACGGACTTCCCATCGCCACCGCGCTTCGAACGGTTGGAAGACCGGATGATCTACACCGCCAGCCTGCAAGGGGCACAGAGTTTCAAGATCGGGCCCAACATCCTGGTGGCCGCCGCCTGGGAACTCCTGTCGCAGGTCGTTCGACTCAAGCGCAGTTCCGGCCGGGAAAGCTTGCAGGCCCTCAATGACCGGTTGTCGTCGGGGATCACGGCGTTTGAAGCGTATGCCTTGCACCAGGGTGCAGAGGACAGGCAGGTCATGTCGGCGCGCTATGTGCTGTGCAGCGTTATTGACGAAGCCGTGGTCACTACCCCGTGGGGCAGTCGCAGTGACTGGTCGAAATCCAGCTTGTTGAGCCGCTTTCACAACGAAACCTTCGGTGGCGAAAAATTCTTCCAACTGCTGGAGCGTTTATCCCGCGACCCCGTCAAGCACCTGGCAATGCTGGAGTTGATGTACCTGTGCCTGTCGCTGGGGTTTGAAGGTAAATACCGCGTCATGGAGCGGGGCGGGCCGCAGTTGGAAGCGGTACGCGATGGCTTGTATCGACAGATCCGGCATGTGCGCGGTGAGCGCCCGCCGATGCCTGTACCCGCTGCCGCAGCACAGGCACCGGGTGCCGGGATGCACATCTTTTCCCCTGCCGGGGTCGTCGTCTTCACGCTCGCCTGTTTGCTGGCCATGTACCTGGGTTTTGCCTGGGCATTGGGCAATGAACGCATGGCGGTGCTGCAACCTTTTCAATCTTTGGCGTCGGATCAGACACGGTCGCCGTTGTAACGCTGGGAGCAATGAATGAACGCATTCTTCAAGGGCGTGGGCACGGCGCTGCGCAAGACTTGGGTCTGGAGCCTGTTTGTGGTGTTCGCCAGCGCGTTGCTGGTGTGGTTTTTCGGGCCATTGCTGGCGGTGGACGACCACCGTTTCTGGCAGGGCGCTCCAGCTCGTCTGTTGACCATAAGCGGGTTATTCCTGCTGTGGGGGTTAGCGATGGTCATGGTCGACTCACGCCGTACCGCACGATTGAATCGGCGCCAGCACCAGGAGCGCCACCAACGCAAGGGGTTGATTGACGAAGAGCGGAGGCAGGTGCGGGGGCGTTTCAAGGAGGCGTTGCACACACTGAAAACCTCCCGTCGTTATGGCGAGCGCAATGAGCGTTGGCGCAACGACTTGCCGTGGTATCTGTTGCTTGGCCAGCAGGGCAGCGGCAGAACCCGTCTGCTGGCCGCCTGCGGATCGCAGTTCCCACTTGATCGGGAGGAAGCGATGGCACCGGGCGCAACCCAATATTTTGATTGGTATCTCGCCGACGAAGCTGTCCTTGTCGAGAGCGCAGGGCGCTACCTGGCCCAACCTGACAGTGCCGTGGATGGGGCCGGTTGGGCGACGTTTCTGGAGCAGCTCAGATTGCGGCGCAGGGCTCGCCCCCTCAATGGCGTGGTGGTGACGCTGGCGGTGGAGACGCTGCTTGGCAGCAATGATCGCGACCTGGACATGCATGCGCGCCACGTGCACACCCGGTTGCAGGACGTACAGCAGATGCTGCATGTGGATGTGCCGATCTATCTGGTATTGACCCAGGCTGACCGGTTGCCGGGCTTTGTCGAGTTCTTCGATGCGTCCCAGGGCGACGGCGCCGAAGCCCTGCTCGGAGAACCTGTGGCAACAGGTCCGGCCGGTACCGCGATCACCCAGGTTCGCGAAGCGTTTGAGGCGTTTCTGCAACGCCTTGGAGCAGAGCTGATTGCGCGTTTGCATCAGGAACGCAATATCGAACGTCGCGGGCTGATGCTCGATTTTCCTCGGCAGGCTGCGCAAATCGGTGAACGTTTGTGCCTGTTTGTGGAGTCTGCGTTCTCCTCTCATCGCTTTCAGCGTATTAACGGATTGCGTGGCTTTTACCTGACGAGTGCGCAGACTGCCGACAGGCGTTCCTACTTCGTCCAGGGCCTGTTCAAGCGGGTGATTTTTGCCGAGGCCAATCTCGCCGGGCTGCAGACTCCGGAACGACAGCGTATCCGTCGACACCAAGGGTTGCTGGCGTTGGCCGCCTCCCTGGTCATTGTCGCGGCGGGGTGGCTGTGGGCACACAGTTATTCGATCAATCACCAGCGGCTGGTGCAACTGGCGCAACTGCTCAAGCCACAGCCGCCCGCGTCACCCGGTCTGGACGATACCCTGGTGCTCCTGCGTCTGCTGGACGACCGCCTGGCTGCGACCCAAGTGTTTCCAGCGTTGGCGGAGGCCCGTGCGGTGGAGCGGGGCGGCTTGTATCAAGGGGAGGCGAGTCGGCCACTGTTGGTCAGTGCCTATGAAGACTTGCTGCACCAGCAGTTGTTGCCGCTGGTATCTACGATGCTTGAAGAACAGGTACGGGCCAGCCTTGGCGACCGCGAGGGGCTTTTGGACATCCTGCGGGCTTACCTGATGCTCAGTCTTCGCGAGCGTCGCGATAAGGTTTGGCTGGCGCAGCGCGTGGCCGTTCATTGGGCTGTGCGCTATGCCGGGGATGCTTCGGTGCAGAAACGATTGAATGCACATTTTGCACGGCTGCTTGAGCGCCCCTTCGCGATGCCCTTGAACGTTGAGCTGCTCGCCGAGGCCCGCCAGGAACTGCGCGGCGAGTCGTTGGCGGGCGTGGTCTATCGGGTGCTGCGTGACCAGGCGCGTGACCTTGAGCCCTTGCGCCTGGCCGAGGGGAGGGGGTTCGCAGCGGTCGAGCAGCCCATCCCCGGCTTCTATACCCGGCGGTATGTGCAGTACTTCGAAAGGCAGGGCTCTCGGCTGGTGAATGCCATTGTTCAGGACAACTGGGTACTTGGGGAGGACGCAGACCTCAGCAGCCTGGATTTGCGCCAGTTGATGCTGGAGCTCGAGCAACGTTATTTCAGTGAGTACGCCGGCACCTGGAGCCAAGCCATTGGCCAGGTGCGCCTGCAGGAAAGTGACAGCCTGAGCCAGCATGCTGACGGGCTTGCCAGCCTGGCGTCTGCGCAGTCGCCGTTGGTGCAGCTGTTGCGACAGGTTCGGGAAAACACACGCCTGCTGTCGACCAACGATCCCCTTGAGGATTTCAGCCCGCCCTCCGGCGAGTTCGGGACCAGCGCTTCCAGCGTGCTGCCCAGCCAGCTGCATGGGCAGGCAAAGCCTGATTCTGCCCGGCGTGCACTGCAGCGTCGGTTCGAGCACCTGCATCAATTGCTGGACGCGGATCAGAACCCTGGAGCTGAACTGACGCAGGCGTTGCGGCTGCTCGATGAATGGCATCTGCAACTGGCGGCCCTTAACCGCGAAGCTACCCCAGGGCAGGCGGCATTCATGATGGCCAGGCAACGAATGGAAGGGCAGCAGCCATTGCTGGGGAATCTGCGGGATGCTGCCGGGCGCCTGCCGTTGCCGGTCAAGGGGTGGTTTGAAGGCATTGCCGATGACAGTTGGCGGCTGCTGCTCGATGATGCGTATGTGTATATAAATCAGCGTTACCAAAGTGAGGTCTATGGCTTTTACGCCAAGGCGATCCAGCGTCGGTACCCATTCAACCCACGGTCCGAGAGTGATGTTGCCCTTGGCGATTTCCAGGACTTTTTCAAGCCGCGGGGTGGCATGGCGCGCTTTTATGAAAGCTACCTGCGGGCCTTTGTCAGTGCCGAGTCCGGTCGCTATCGTCTACGCGGCCTGGATGGCCGTAGCCTGGCGCTGTCGCGCTCATTGCTGGACCAGCTGACGAAGGCCCAGGTGATTCGCCAGGGGTTTTTTACCGAGGACCAGGGTGAGTGGGCGGTTCGCTTCACGCTGGCGCCCTATAGCCTGGACCAGGCGGTCAGCCGAGCGATCCTGAGCATTGGTGATCAACACCTTGAATACCGCCATGGCCCGATCGTGCCCATGGCTTTCCAGTGGCCAGGCGAGGCGGACGATGGCCGTAGCAGCCTGGTGCTGGAGCGGGGGGCGGAGCGGCCGCTGGGCATGGAAAAAAACGCTGGTCCCTGGTCGTTGTTCCGGTTTTTCGAGCTGATGCAAAGTGAGCCTGGGAGCGGCCGGGGTTCTCGGCTGCTCAAGGCTGAGCTCGCTGGCACGCATGCCACCTTCCTGCTCAACAGCCATCGCAACCCTGGTCCTTTTCAGATGGCGAACTGGCGCACCTTCCGTTTGCCGGAGCAACTGTGAGGCAGGTGCATGCCGATGGGTGCAGCGCCGGGCGAACGGCGCGAGGCAAGACGCGCGCGCGTAATGAGGATGCGTTCCTCGACTGCCCCCGGCGCGGTTGTTGGGCGGTAGCGGACGGAATGGGTGGGCATCTGGCTGGGGATGTGGCCAGCCACTGGGTCATCAGCAGCCTGGCTTCGTTGCCCGACCAGGGCAGCTTTGACGAACGGATCGATGCCATACGATGCTGCTTGCGACGGCTCGACCGTCAAATGGGGCAAGCCACCACGGAACAAGCTGCCGACGGCATCATGGGCAGCACCGTGGTTGCGTTGCTGCTGGAGGGTAATCGCGCAGCCTGCATCTGGGTCGGGGACAGCCGTTGCTATCTTTGGCGGGGACGACGTTTGTACCAACTGTCGCGGGACCATTCCCTGTGGCAGCAACTGATGGACAAGCAGCAATTGAGCCTGGAGCAGGCCCTGGCGCATCCGGATGCCAGGGCCTTGACCCGTGCCATCGGTGGGCGGCAGCCATTGAGCCTGGCGGTGCTGGAGTTCATTACCCAACCTGGGGATGTGTTTTTATTGTGCAGCGATGGTTTGTATCAGGGGCTCAGCCATGGCGAGTTGGGCAGCGCCCTGAGTGTGGGGCCGCCCCGCCAGGTAGTGGATCGGTTGTTTTCCGACGTGCTACGGGGGGCGGCCCAGGATGACCTGACGGCCGTGGTAGTCCAGCCATGAGCGAGGTCGCCGGCCCGCCGAAACTGCTTGCGGGGCGCTATCAGCTGGATCGGTTATTGGGCAGCGGTGGCATGGGAGTGGTCTACCGAGCCCGGGATATGCTGCACGAGGCGTTCGGCGAGCCCGACGCGTGGGTGGCACTCAAGTTGTTGAGCGATACGCTTGCCGAATCTTCCGACGGCCATGTATTGCTGTACAGCGAGTTCGCCCTGACCCGGAGCCTGCGGCACGATCACGTGGTCAGAACGTACGCTTTCGAGGTCGATACTCCGCGTCAGGTGGCGTTCTTCACCATGGAACTGCTGCAGGGCAGGACCCTTGACCGCATCCTCTCGGAGTGCCCGGATGGATTGCCGTGGCGGGAGTTGCAACCCATCGCCCTGCAACTGTTGGATGCACTGGCTTATGCCCACAGGCGGGGCGTTCTCCATGGCGATGTGAAACCGGCCAATATCATGCTGGGCGAGCAGGGAGTGCGGCTGTTCGATTTCGGCCTGGGCCATGCCGAGGCGGAGCAGGCTGCGGGGCTGCCCACTTTGAGTCGCAGTCGCTTTAAGGCTTGGACGCCCGGGTATGCGGCGCCGGAACTGGTGGCCGGGGGGAACATCTCCGCCAGGGCCGACTTGTATGGCGCCGCCTGCGTAATCTATGAGCTCGCCCAGGGACGGCGCCCCGGCGAGCATCAGTCGGATCAGCCATTGTCCAGGCCTCGGCAATTACCTCGGCGGTGCTGGCCGGCATTGCGTTCTGCGCTGGCCCTGGACCCTGAGTGCCGAACCATTGCCATCGAGGAGTTGGGCGAAGCGATGAATAGACGACGGCGCTACTGGTTTGTGTAGTGGGGGTGTCAATCAGCCAAATCATGCAGTTGGCAGTATTCGGTCCAACTCAAGCCGGCCATCTGGGCAACTTCCTTGTGTACTTCCAGGCGCCGCGCCTCGAAGTCAGCAGGGGATTGGCTGGTCAGCCTGAGGGTCAGCTCCCAGGCAAACAAACCCAGGCGTTCTGCTTCCGCCTCGAAGGCTTCATGCAGCCGTTCGGCGCGGTACTGTGCCAGGGTTTCACCCTTGGCCTGAGCGGCCAGTGGGTTCAGGGTGTTCAGTTCGGCAGCCACATCGGGATGTTCGTTCAGGAATCGATCCAGCGCGAGCTGGTGGTTATCGCCGGGAGGTGACAAGGGCGTGCTCCAAATCAGGTGGGACCAGGCCTCGGTTTCTGGCCCGGGGCAAGCCGTGTGTGCACAAGCAACACGGATAACGGGTATTGAAGCAGATTCCAGGACCGGTCCAGACCAGAAAATTAAACTATTGGAGATACCCGGCTTTGACTGTCACTCATTGCTGGAAATTCACCGATACCCATGGCAAAGGACTTTCGCTCCCGGTGCCAGGACGTGTAGCGTTAGCCCCGGTGCTTCCGACCCTGCTTTCCAAGGGCAGCGGGCGATGGGCAGAGGGATGGGTCATGGCGCAAACGCTGTTCAAACTTTTCTTTACCCAGCGCCTGGCCGCTTTGGCCAGTGCCGATTCGTTGCGAGCGATCCGCGAAGGGCTGCTGTGGATCTTGCCGTGCCTGCTGGTGTCTGCGGCCTTTCTGATCCTGTCCGAATGCGCTCGGGTGTTGGGCTGCAGCCCGCAGGTGGTAAGCTTCCTGGCGGGGTTGCACAATCAGATCAGTTCGGTGATCCCGTGTCTGGTGGCCGCCTCCATTGGCTACATGCTGGCGATCCAGCACCGCCTGCCGCAATTGCCGGTGGCGTTCCTGTGCCTGGCCCATGTGGTCTTGGCGACGTTTATCCTGCGGGAATATCCCCGGGCATCGGCCACCTTCCTGCTTTTTATTGCTATTGCCTCGCCGCTGCTGAATGTACCGGCCTTGGCCTGGCTGCACCGTTTTCGCTGGACGCGCCTGGTTAATGAAGACCTGGTGGGGTACAACCTGCGAGGCACGATCAATATGGTAGTGCCTGGGGCTATTACCGCCCTGGCGCTGGTGGCTGCGCTGTCCTTGTTGTTGCAGATACCCTATGTGGCGCAGCTGCAGGGCCCCCAGGTGCTCGATGCGCTGGAGTCGCCCTACGGCAGCGGTTTGTTTGTCACCGTGATGAACTCGCTGTTGTGGTTTTTCGGGGTTCACGGCGTCTATGCCATGCAACCGCTGTTTGATGTGCTGGACCAGGCCGTGGTGCTCAACGGCGCCGCGTTGGCAGCGGGCGAGCCAATCAGGTATGTGCTGAACGGCGGCCTGTTGGGCAGCTTTGCCTTTATCGGTGGTTCGGGCGGTGCGTTGTGTTTGTTGATCGCAATCCTGCTGTTTTCCAAGAGCCAGTCCATGCGCCTGGTGGCCGTGGCGAGTTTGCCGCTCTCGCTGTTCAACGTCAGTGAAGTCCTGCTGTTCGGCCTGCCGATCATCCTCAACCCGCGTCTGTTCATTCCGTTTCTGCTGGTGCCTGCGTTGAACGCAATGGTGGCGCTTACCGTGGTGCAACTGGGCTGGGTATCCCCGGCGGTGGCCAGCGTCCCGTTTACCGCACCGGTGTTGCTCAATGCCTACCTGAGTACTCATGGCGACCTGGCGGCCGTCGCGCTGCAAGTGACGCTCCTGGGCCTGGGCACGCTGGTGTATGCACCCTATGTGCGCGCGATTCATCGCCAGGCTGCCGAAGGTGGCACGGTGTACCTCAAGTCCCTGGACATGACCTTCCGCGGCCTGGAAGAAAAAGGCCGGCTGCGCGAACTGGACCCGGTCCTGGCTTCCCACAAGGCGCTGGCGCGCCAGGCCAATGAACTGAATCGCATCCAGCAGATCAGCGATTATGAGTTCTACCTTGAATACCAGCCCCAGGTCTCGACCCGCACCGGGCTGTGTACTGGCTGCGAAGCGCTGATGCGCGCCCGCGATGCCCAGGGTACGGTGCATTCACCGTGGGAGTTCCTGCAATGGCTGGCCCAGGCGCGGTTGATGCCGGACGTGGATATGTGGGTGGCATCCCAGGCGATTCGCCAGTACCAGAAATGGCAGAAACTCGGCTTTACCCTGCCGATGACCATCAATATTTCCAGCGCCACCCTGACCGACGCCGCCCACGGCGAGCGCCTGGTGGAGATCCTCGCCCAGGCCCATGGCCAGGTATCGGTGGAGATCACCGAAGACGCGCTGGTCAGCGATATCCCTGCCACGCGCCAGAACATCCAGAAACTGCAGGGCATCGGCGCCAAGGTCTATATCGATGATTTCGGCACCGGGTTTTCGGCCTTGAGTTACCTGCACCAGTTCCCGGTGGACTTCATCAAGATCGATCGCAGTTTCGTGGTGGCGCAGCACGATCCCAAGGGCGCCCAGGTCCTGACCGGCATGCTGCGTTTCTGCGAAGCGCTGAACCTGGGCGTGGTGGTGGAGGGCGTGGAGACCGCCGAGCAGTTGGCCTTCTTGAACACCGGCGCCGAGCTGATTATCCAGGGCTGGTATTTCAGCAAGGCGTTGCCCGGAGATCAGTTGGAGGGCTTTGTGCGCCAGCGTGCGGCCATGGCGCAGGTCTAGTAGCCGCGCTGGGTCTGTTCGATCTCCTCGACCAAGCGATCGATACCCGCCAGGCGTGCACGGTTGTCGTGATCCCAGGGGTGAAAGCCGGGTTTGAAGTAGTGCAACCACGGCCTCAGCATGCGTGGGAAGACGCCCTTGGGGCCATAAAGAAATTTCAACATGCGCCAGAAGCCTTTGAGGTGCCCACCCGCCTTGCGGTCGGCAATCAACAGACGCACATGAAAATCCAGCACCACCAGCCAGAAAAACACCGTAGTTGTCAGCATGGTCCCGGTGCGCAGCAGGTAACGCTTGGGCCCGGGTTTGATCACCGTGTTCCACACATCAAAGGCCACGGCCTTGTGTTCGGTCTCTTCCAGGGCGTGCCAATACCACATCTGCTGGTAGCCCTTGAGCGAATCGCCAAAGCGCGACGGGTCACTCAGGAGGATTTCCGCGAGCATCGCCGTGTAGTGCTCAAGGGCAATGGTGATCGCCAGGTTGAACGACGGTGCGAAGTGTTTCTTCTGCAGATCGAGAATGAATTTAAGCCGACGGTCCAGGGTGTGCGCCGGAAGCCCGGCTGCTTGCATCAGGTCGTTATAGGCCACATGTTCGCGGCTGTGCATGGCCTCCTGGCCGATAAATCCCTGGATCTGTTTCTTTAGCGCCGGATCGTCGACGCGTTTGCGGTAGTGACGCACGCTGTCCATGAAAAACAGTTCGCCCTGGGGGAACAGCAGCGACAAGGCATTGAAGAAATGCGTGATGAACGGGCCCTGTTCGTGCCAGTCGGTGATGCGTTCGGCGGGCAGGGCAAAATGGAGGTCGCGGCGGATCGGCAACATGATTCGTGCTCCTGTTCAGAGACGGGGCTCGTCGTTGGTTTCAAACACTGGCCTGCGTTGCTTGGGGGCCATGCGCTTGCTGGCCAGCACCACCAGCGCTTGATAGGCCGCCGGCAGGCAACGGGCGAGCAGGTCGAGGAAATACGCGTCGCGGCCAATCAGCACGCGACGCTTGTTGTTGCGCACGCCTTGCAGGATCACCTTGGCGGCCTGGTCGGCATCGGTGATGAAGAGTTTTTCGAAGTCGGCGCGGGCCTGCTGTTCGCTGTGGATCAGGAAGCCGGTCATGTTCGCGTCGATGCGGCTGCTGCGGCAGATATCGGTGCGGATGCCGCCGGGGTGCACGCAGGTGGCCGAGACGCCGCAGCGTTGCAGGTCCAGCTCCTGGCGCAGGGCTTCGGTAAAGCCGCGCACGGCGAATTTGGTCGCGTTGTAACCGCTCATGCCGGGCTGGGCAAACAGGCCGAACACGCTGGACGTGTTGATCACATGGCCGTCGCCACTGGCCTTGAGGTACGGCAGGAACGCCTTGGTGCCGTGGACCACACCCCAGAAGTTGATGCCGACGATCCACTCCAGGTCGGCGTAGTCCACGCCTTCGACCGTACTCGACAGGGCCACGCCGGCGTTGTTGAACACCAGGTTGACCTGGCCATGCTCGGCCACGCAGCGCGCCGCCCAAGCCTCCATGGCCTGGCGGTCGGACACATCCAGCACCTGGGTGGTAATCGTCACCGGCGCCAGGGTTGAGGTCTTGATCAGTGCCAGGGTCTGCTCCAGGCCTTGGGCGTTTTTGTCCGCCAGTGCCAGGTGGCAACCTTCGCGCGCGAGTGCCAGGGCCAATGCGCGGCCCATGCCGGATGCCGCGCCTGTAATCGCCGCCACGCGGCCGTTGAATGACTTCATGAGAGGCTGCCTTCTGCGGTGGAGTGGGGCGCCGTGGCCGGGCGGGAGGGAACAGTGAGGGGCAACAGGTCGACCGCATAGTCCTTGAGTGCGAACTGCCGGGTGACCCGCTTGAAGCGCCATGTCGAAGCGGGCCACAGGGTGGTGTTCTTGCCGGTACGCGGGTCGAGGTACCAGCTCTGGCAACCGCCGGTGTTCCAGATGGTGCGCTTGAGTTGGTCTTGCAATTGACGGTTGTAGGCCTGTTCCACCATCGGTTTGACGTCCACCGTGGCGATGCGATGGCGCTGCATCTGCCTGAGCGCGTCGAGGATGTAGGTCACCTGTGCCTCGATCATCAGGATCATCGAGTTATGGCCCAGGCCGGTGTTCGGCCCGATGATCAGAAACAGGTTGGGATAGCCCGGCACCGTGGTGCCCTTATAGGCGTGTGCACCGTCGCGCCAGGTGTCCATCAGGTCCACACCGTCGCGACCGATGATGCAGCCCCGGGGCAGCGGGTCGGTGGCCTGGAAGCCGGTGCCGAAAATCAGGCAGTCGGCCGGGTGCTTGATACCGTCGGCGGTGATCACACCGTCGGCTTCGATGCGCAGGATTTTGTCGGTCACCACCTCGACATTGCTGCGCGACAGCGCCGGGTAGTAGTCATTGGAGATCAGCACACGCTTGCAGCCGATGGTGTAGTCCGGCGTCAGGGCCTTGCGCAGGGAAGGGCGCGCCACTTGTTTGCGAAGGTGGCGCAGGGCGACTTTCTGCACCATTTTCATCAGCCGTGGGTGCAGCGCAAAGCCCAGCACGCGGCCTTCCAGTGCCCAGTAGAAGGCGCCACGCACCAGACGCTGGGTAACAGGCAGGTGCCTGAACAGCCAGCGTTCGAACGCTGAAATCCCGCGGTCGGGCTTGGGCATGATCCACGGTGGCGTGCGCTGGAACAGATCCAGGTGCGCCACCTGCGGCGCAATCTGCGGCACGAACTGGATGGCACTGGCCCCCGTGCCGATCACCGCCACGCGCTTGCCTTTCAAGGCGTATGCGTGATCCCACTGCTGGGAGTGGAAGCGCTTGCCCTTGAAGGTGTCCAGCCCCGGAATCGCCGGCAGCGCCGGGCGTGCCAGGGCGCCCATGCCCGACACCAGCACCCGCGCACTGACGTGGCGGCCATCGCTGAAACTCAACTGCCAGCGTTGTAGCTGTTCATCGAACACCGCGCGCTTCAGGCCCATGCCGAAACGCAGGTAGGGCGCCAATCCGAAGCGCACCGCGCAGTGTTCCAGGTAGGCGCGGATTTCCGCTTGCGGCGCGAACTGTCGAGTCCAGTCCGGGTTGGGTGCAAAGGAAAACGAATACACGTGGGACTGCACATCGCAGGCGCAACCTGGGTAATGGTTGTCCCGCCAGGTGCCGCCGAGGGTGTCGGCCTGCTCGGCGATAAAGAAGTCGGTGAACCCCGCTTCCTTGAGTTTGATGGCCATGCACAGGCCGGCAAAACCCGAACCGATGATGGCGATGTCGATGGAATCACTGTGGGCATTCATAGGCGGTCCTTCATGGGCATCGGATGTGCTCCTGTTTTTGTTGTGTCTTTTAGATAGAACACCATTGCAAAGAAAAATTGAATTAATTATTTTAAAAAAGATTTTAAATAATCTACCTGAAAATAGCGCCTACGCTAGGACCTTGTGCCTTATGTGCGACTTGTCCGACGGACGAGCGTGGTACGCGCGCCGTTCAGGTCCAGGGTGTGGACGTTGGCCGAGGCCTTGATCAATTCCGGTCAGGTCGCCGGTCACAGGGAAGCCGAGGACGAGCTATGGCTGTGCAATGGGTGACTGCTGCAGGTGTGCTGGTGGGGGCAAGTGCGGTGCTATGGGGTTTCAGCGCCTGGATGACACGGCGCATCGAAGCCGCTGTTCCAATCAACGGGCGCTTCGTGGAGGTGGATGGCGAGCGCTTTCATTATGTGGAAGAGGGCAAGGGCCCACCGCTGGTGATGATTCACGGGCTGATGGGCAGCAGTCGCAACCTGACCTATGCCTTGTCCGGCCAGCTGCGTGAGCACTTTCGGGTGATCACCCTCGACCGTCCCGGGTCGGGGTATTCCACGCGGCATAAAGGTACCGCTGCGGACTTGCCGGCCCAGGCGCGGCAAGTCGCGGCCTTCATCAACCAGCTTGGCCTGGACAAACCCCTGGTGCTCGGGCATTCCCTCGGCGGCGCGATTTCCCTGGCCCTGGCCCTCGATCATCCTCAGGCTGTATCGGGCCTGGTGTTGGTGGCACCGTTGACCCATCCCCAACCCAGGTTGCCGCTGGTGTTCTGGTCGCTGGCGGTGCGACCGGCCTGGTTGCGACGCTTTGTGGCCAATACCCTCACCGTGCCCATGGGCCTGTTGACTCGACGTTCGGTGGTCAAGGGCGTGTTTGCGCCGGACGCCGCTCCCGAGGACTTCGCCACCCGGGGCGGCGGCTTGCTGGGGATGCGCCCCGACAACTTTTACGCTGCCTCCAGCGAGATTGCGCTGGTCAACGACTGCCTGCCCGGGATGGTCAAGCGCTACCCCCAACTGACCCTGCCCATCGGCCTGATCTATGGCGCGCGGGACAAGGTGCTGGACTTTCGCCGGCATGGCCAGGCCCTCGCCGATAAAGTGCCTGGCCTCAAGCTGCAAGTGGTGGAAGGGCGTGGCCACATGCTGCCGATCACCGCCACGGCGCGGGTGGTCGAGGCCGTGCTGCACGTGGCCAAGCGCGTGCGCCCGGTGGAAACGGCCACGGTCCTGCATCCGCCCTTTGCCTTGGCGAACAAATAATCGTGGCCCTCATTGTCGGGTCGAACGTCGCAAATGCCTGCCCTAGAGACCTGACCAAACAGCTGAAAAACAGACTGTCCAGTCACGTAAAAAAGGCCTCGAAAAAGTAGTTGACGACCTAACGATTCCGCGCTATTTATTTAAAAAAATATTTCAATATTTATTTTGAAATGATTTTTGAAATGCCTAAGAGCGAATAAAAATGAAAAAAACGTCTTTTATCGCATGGTTGATTTCCCGGAGCACCCAGCGCTCCCTGAACCTGTTTTCCGCCTGCCTGCCAAGGAGGCTGCCATGAACCGGACTCTGGCAGCGCCAAGCATTTGGACCGACGGCAAGCGCCACCTGTGGTGGCTGGGCATCCTGCCATTGGCTACTCCTCTGTTGTCCGGCGCACTCGCCATTGCCACTGGCATCCAGCAACTGTGGTGGGTCGGTGTACTGGTGATCTTTGGCCTGATCCCCCTGATCGACGGGCTGCTCGGCGAAGACATCAGCAACCCGCCCGAATCCGCCGTCAACCACCTGGAATCCCAACGCTACTACCGCTGGATCGTCTACACCGGTGTGCTGTTCGTCATCGCGTCGGTGGTGATTACCGGATGGCTGGCCGCCGGCGGCATCGACTGGATCATCCGGGGCGGCCTGGTGCACGCCACCGCCAACCTTGAGCCTTCCAGCTGGCTGGCCCACGCCGCCGGTTACATCACTGAGCGTGCGCAACTGCATGGCCAACCAAGCTGGTTTACCTACCTGGGCATGGCCATGTCGACCGGCGCCGCCACCGGTATCGCGATCAACACGGCCCATGAACTGGGGCACAAGCCTAATGCCCTGGAAGTGTTCCTCGCCAAGGTCACCCTGGCGCCGACCTTCTACGGGCACTTCTACACCGAGCACAACCGTGGCCATCACGTGCGCGTCGCCACGCCGGAAGACCCGGCCAGCTCGCGGCTGGGTGAAAGTTTCTGGGCCTTCCTGCCGCGCTCGGTGTGGTTCAGCGCACACTCGGCCTGGAACCTGGAGCGCGAGCGCCTGCGCAAACTCGGCCTGCCGGCCTGGCATTGGAAAAACGCTGTGCTCAGTGCCTGGATGTACAGCGTGGTGTTGTGGGGCGCGATGATTGCCTGGCTGGGGGCTGCGGTGATTCCGTTCCTGGTTATCCAGGGCATCTACGGCTTCTCGTTGCTGGAAGTGGTGAACTATGTGGAGCACTACGGCCTTAAACGCCAGAAGTTGCCCAACGGTCGTTATGAACGGTGTTCGCCTCGGCACTCCTGGAACAGTAATCGGATTGTCACCAATATCTTTCTGTTCCAACTGCAGCGGCACTCCGATCACCACGCCAACCCGACGCGCAGTTATCAGTCGTTGCGCCACTTCGATGAGTCGCCGCAACTGCCTTATGGTTACGCGAGCATGATTGTCTGGGCCTATGTACCGTACTTGTGGCGGCGGCGCATGGATCATCGAGTCCTTAATCATTATGCCGGGGATATCACCCTGACCAATCTTCAACCTTCACAGCGTTTGAAGTACCTGGAGAAGTACAGCGGCAGTGCCAAGCCGTTTTGATCTGAAGTAACACTTAGTGTTGTCGTGTACTCGGGGCCTGATTGCCGCGCAGGATTTTATCGCCCCGAGAAAGTGCTTTGACCCGAACAACAATAATTAAAGGGAAGGACGTACACCATGCAAACACCTGCCAAGTTCACCACCCATATCGTATTGGCCGTGCTGGGCCTGATCGCCTATCACCAGGCCCAGGCCGCGCGTATCGAACCGGCGGGCAGCGCCTTTACCGCCCAGGGCCCGATCAGCTTCTCCAAAGGCGCGCTGATCAGCGCCGATTGCACCATCAAGGTGGCCGGCAAGGTCGCTGCGGACGGTTCCTCGGTCAATGTCGACAAAGTCGAATTCGACGGCGGCCTCAAGTGCAGCCGGGTCGAAGCCATCAACTTGCCGTGGATCCTGGTCGCCAAAGATACCAGGAGCGGTTCCATGTCGAAGATCAGTGTGGATGTTCACGCCTTCGGCCTGGGCGGCAAGTGCGGGCCTTCTACCGCCGATGGCACCTGGGATAACGCCACCGGCAAGTTGGAAGCCGCCAATGTACCGATTGGCGAAGACTGCAAGATCAAGACGGTGTCGATCAAGATGCCGCCGAACTTCAAAGTTGTTGAATAGCGTGCTGCGGTAATTGAATTGAAATTTGGCTGGAAAGGGAAGTTCTGCAGTTTCACCGTGACCTCTCGTTCATGGCCATTACCCCCTGGCGAAATGACTCGCCATAACATGTGAGGAAAAACAATGAAAAGCTTGAAAACCCTCGTATCGTTGTCTGCTTTGGCTGTTTGCATGGGTGCTGCTTCGATGGCCAATGCCTATAGCATCACCCCGGTGAACTCGAGCTTCACTGCGCCAGGCACCATTTCGGTGAAGTCGCCATCCTCGTTCCAGGCCACTGTTAACTGCGGCGCAACTTTTACCGGGAACGTCGATGCCAGCGGTGTGGCAAAAATCACCGGTGTGGCGGTGACCGGCGGTGGTCTTTGTGCGCTGCCGAAAATCACCGGTCTGCCATGGACCTTGACCGCCACCGGTGCCGCTGCGGGCTCGGTCAGCAACGTTGGTTACACCATCGCCGCGTCGGTTCTGTATCCGGCGTCCAATTGCGGTCCATCCACCATCACCGTGGGCTACAGCGGGGGTGTGCTGACCGCCTCCAACCAGACCTTGAGCGGCAGCTGCACCGTGGTGAGCCTGAGCGTTACCCCAAGCCCGACATTTACCATCGTGCCTTGATGGGTAACTGACACACCGGGCTGATCACCTGTTGAAAGACTGGCGCCTCGATCGGGCGCCAGTTTGTGAACTGCCGGAAGCAAAACGAACCGGTGGGGCCGGCTCAGAGAAATAACAATAAGGAGTGCCGCATGAATAATAAGAAACAACACGTGCAGGTTTTGCTGGGGCTGGCACTGATAGGCGGGGCGATGGTGAACGCGCCTGCACAGGCCGGCGGTTTTTCAACTCCGACCTACGGTGCACCCGGTTGGGGCCGGGCATTTGCCGGTGGCTCGTTGTTCAAGAACGATCCCAGTTCCGCATACAACAACCCGGCGGCCATGGCGTTTGTCGAACACAACGTGGCGCAATTTACCGTCGACTACGCCCGCATCAAGATCAAATACAAAGGTGACGCCTCTGATTATGCAGGCAACCCGATTTCCAATACGCCCTTGGACGCCAATGGTTTTCCCGACGTCGCAGCGACCACGGTGAATAGCAACGACGGCGGTCAAGGCGGGTTCACTGCCTGGTTGCCAACCGGTTTCATGGTCATGCCCCTGGGGGATCGGTTTGCTTTCGGCCTGAGCCAGGTTGTGCCGCAAGGTATGCGCTCCACTTGGGATCAGGACTCGAAACTGCGCGACTTTGCAGTGGACACCAAAATTGAAACCGTAGGATTGACCGGATCCCTGTCCTTTAAGGTGAATGATCAATTTTCTATCGGCGGTGGCGTGATCGTGCAACACAGTAAGGGCTTCGTCAGCCAAAACGTGGACTTGTTGTCTGCCGCCGCGGTGTCCGATTCCGTGCTGGGCGGGATCAATTTTCCATCTGATGTCGGCAATGCCTTGATGCGTGTGAAGGTCGACAACATTTCAGCGGGCTGGTTTACCGGCATTGTTTGGAAACCCACGGAGCGAGACACCCTTGGCTTGAATTACCACGCCAAGATCAAGAACAAGATGACCGGCAAATACAATATTTACGCCGATCAGTTTTCCTACAACCTGATGACCCAGCCAAGTCCGTTTGGCGGTAGCGGTACGTTGGTGAATACCGCTTATCCAGGGTTAGAGCTGGCACCGGACGGCGCCCATGCCAGTGTCCAACTGGACATTCCTGCCACGGCCGGCCTGGACTGGGTGCACCAGTTCAACGATCGCTTCACGATGGGGGCCAGTGTGACCTGGACTGAGTGGTCCTCTTTCAAAGACCTGACGCTCGAGTCCGGTGGCACCACCATTGTGTCCATTCCCTACAACTACAAGAACACCTGGATGTACTCCCTCGGCGGTGACTACCGCTTGACCGATGAGTTGACCTTGCGTGCAGGTGTAGCCCTTGACCAGACACCTACACGCAATTCGACCCGCGACCCGCGAATCCCGGATGGCGACCGTACATTCCTGTCGTTGGGGGCTGGTTACGATGTGAAAGCAATCAAGGGCCTCAGTCTTGACCTGGCCTATTCCCACCAGTTCGTGCAAGAGGTCAAGCTCAAGACTCAAAACGTCGATCGCCTGGGTGGCGCAAGCCTGAATGGCAAGGCGGAGTCGTCGGGCGATGTGGTGAGCGTGTCGGCCACCTACGCGTTCTGATATTTCATAGAGGGTGATGGAAAAGGCACCAGGCGCATCTTGATGCCTTCACCCTCATTCCACGTCGACAGTTCCTTGAGTATTGGCATTCCAGGCTGATTCATTCAGCCGCTATTTTTTCGCCCAAGCATTAAATAAAAATTTCAAAACAAAATTTGAATTTATCTTTCCAAGTTTGTAGTGTGGCTTTACGCCGCAGGTCGATCCGACCTTTCGCACGTAAACCACGCCCTGAATCGAGTAGAGGTATCCCCATGGTTATCTGGTTATTGGTGGGTGTCGCAGCCGCGATTGCCCTGGCGTATCGACAAGCTGCCGCCACCCTGTGGCTGGGCGCTGGCCTGATCTGGCTGACAGCGGGTTACCTGTTCAATGGGGTGGCGGCTTTCGGCGCCACCGTCGCGGCCGTGCTGGTGGTATTGCCGGCGTTGTTGATGAGCCTCAAACCGCTGCGCCGCGCGCTGTTGACCGGCAAGGCCCTCAATCTGTTTCGCACGATCATGCCGGCGATGTCCGACACCGAACGCGCCGCCATCGAGTCCGGCACCGTGTGGTGGGACGCCGAGCTGTTCAGCGGCAAGCCCGACTGGCAGCGCCTGCTGCAAGCGGCCCCGGCGAGCCTCAGCGCCGAGGAGCAAGCCTTTCTCGACAATGAAGTGGAAACCCTGTGCGACATCGCCAACGACTGGGAAACCACCCAGGTCTGGCAGGACATGTCCCCCGAAGGCTGGCAGTACACCAAGGACGCCGGCTTCCTTGGCATGATCATTCCCAAGCAGTACGGCGGCAAAGGCTTCTCCCACTATGCCCATTCCCAGGTAGTGATGAAGCTGTCGACACGCTGCTCGGCGGCGGCGATTTCGGTGATGGTGCCCAACTCCCTGGGCCCGGCCGAACTGCTGCTGCATTACGGCACCGATGCCCAGCGCAATTACTACCTGCCACGCCTGGCCCGGGGCGAAGACATCCCGTGCTTTGCCCTGACCAGCCCGTACGCCGGCTCCGATGCCGGGGCGATTCCCGATGTGGGCATCGTCTGTAAAGGCACCCATGAAGGCCAGGAGGTACTGGGGTTTCGTGTGACCTGGGACAAGCGCTATATCACCCTCGGGCCGATCGCCACGGTGCTCGGTCTGGCGTTTCGCGCGGAAGATCCGGACGGATTGCTGGGGCCGAAGGGCTCTCTCGGCATCACCTGTGCCCTGATCCCCACCTCCCATCCCGGCGTAAACAGTGGTCGCCGGCACTGGCCGCTCAACGCGGTATTCCAGAACGGCCCGACCACCGGCAAGGACGTGTTCATCCCGCTGGAGTGGGTGATCGGCGGCCGCGAACAGGTCGGCAACGGCTGGCGCATGTTGATGGAGTGCCTGGCCGCCGGCCGCGCGATTTCCCTGCCGTCGGCCAACGTCGGCCTGGGCAAGGTCGCGGTGCGTGGTACCACGGCCTACGCGGCGATGCGCAAACAGTTCGGCTTGCCCATCGGCAAGTTCGAAGGGGTGCAGGCGCCGCTGGCGCGCATGGCCGGGCATCTGTATGCCTGCGATGCGGTGCGCAAGGTCTCGGTGGCTTCATTGGATGCCGGTGAGAAGCCCTCGGTGATCTCGGCCATCGCCAAGTACCACGTCACCGAACGCGCGCGGATGATCGTCAACGACGGCATGGACATTGTTGCCGGCAAGGGCATCTGCATGGGCCCGAATAACTTCCTGGCCCGTGCCTATCAGCAAAGCCCCATCGCCATCACGGTGGAAGGCGCGAACATCATGACGCGCTGCCTGATCATCTTTGGCCAGGGCCTGATTCGTTGCCATCCCTATGTGTTCCGCGAAATGGAAGCGGCGCGCAACCCGGACCGGCGCCAGGCGCTGGAAGACTTTGATAGCGCGATGTTCGGCCATGTGAGCTTTGTATTGGCCAACACCGTACGTTCGGCGGTGCATGCCCTGACCGGCGGGCGCCTGATTTCCGTACCGGCCAAGACCGACCCGGCGCTGGCGTCCTACTATCGCCAGGCCAATCGCCTGTCGGTGGTGCTGGCGCTGATCTCGGATATTTCCATGGGCGTGCTGGGCGGTGCCCTCAAGCGCAAGGAAAGTATCACCGGGCGTTTGGGCGATATTCTGTCGCAGCTGTACATCCTGTCCTGCGTGCTCAAGCGCTTCGAGGACGACGGCCGGCCCCAGGCAGACCTGCCGCTGGTGCATTGGGCGGCACAGGACGCATTGCTGCGTGCCCATGAAGCCCTTGCCGAAGTGCTGGACAACTACCCCTCCACAGCGGCGGCGGCGGTGCTGCGTGGCTTGACGTTCCCGTTCGGTATTGCGTTGCGCAAACCTTCGGATCAGTTGCTGGCCCAGGTGGCCGATGTGGTGCAGACCCCCGGCGAAACCCGCGACCGCCTGCTGGCCAATTCCTACATTCCGCGTCCGGAAATCGACAAGCTGGCCTACGGCGAGTTGGGCTTGCGCCTGCTGCCGCAAGTCGAGCTGATCGACGCCCGGCTCAAGCCGGCCATCAGGCAAGGCCTGCTCGAACCGATGCCGATTGCCGCCACGGCCTTTACCGCCTGGCGCGTCAAGGCGCGGGCGCTGGACCTGATCAGCGACGACGAAGACGCCTTGCTGGCGCGCTATGTGGAATACGCCGACCACGCTATCCAGGTGGATGACTTCCCCCAGGACTTCGGTTTGCTGGAGGCGTTGCAGCAGCGCAGGCAGGCGTTGGAACCGGCGCCCAAACGCCGAGCCGCCCAAGGTGAAAACGCCCCGGTCAACTGATGTGGGAAGGGTCTTGCCCCCGATAGCGATTTGTCTATACCCATCCTGTGGTCTGACACACCGCTATCGGGGGCAAGCCCCCTCCCACACAGACCGGGTTTACACGGCAAGTTTGTGTGGTGAGTGGATCTATCTATGAGTGACAGCTACCTATCGTTCGTCAATTCCCCCTGGGGCCGTCGCCTGGCCCAGGTGGTGGGCTTGCCCCAGCCCGTGCCGTTGCAGCGCCATCGCAGCGGTCAGCCAGGCCTGGCCAACCCGGTGATTGTCGCCGGGGCAGGGCGCCTGGCTGCGCAGGTGCAACAGGTGTTCAGCGCCACCGACACGGTCACCGCCACCCCGGCGACGCCCAAGGCGCCGTCCACGGTCAAGGTGCAGGGCGCAGTGTTCGATGCCAGCGACATAACCGGCCTGCAGCAACTGGACGAGCTCTATGAGTTCTTCCACGCCAACGCCAGGCGCCTGGGCCAACACGGCCGCGTTGTGGTGCTGGGCACCGCGCCGGAACACTGCACCGAGTTGCCCCAGGCCATCGCCCAGCGTGCGCTCGAAGGCCTGGTACGTTCATTGGCCAAGGAGTTGCGCCGGGCGATCACCGTGCAGTTGTTGTACGTGGCGCCGGGAGCGGAAGACGCACTGGACAGCAGCCTGCGTTTCTTCCTGTCGCGGCGTTCGGCCTATGTGTCGGGGCAGGTGGTGCGCCTGGAAAAACCGGTGGATGGGCAGGTCGCCGTCAATTGGGACAAACCCTTCGCCGGCCGCCGCGCGCTGGTCACCGGCGCTTCCCGAGGCATTGGCCTGGCCATCGCCCAGGTCCTGGCCCGCGAGGGCGCCCATGTGGTCTGCGTGGACGTGCCCCAGGCCCAGGACTCGCTGCAACAGGCGGCCGCGAGTGTGGACGGTTCGGCGCTGCCGTTGGACATCACGGCAGCGGACGCCGCTGCCCAGTTGCATGCCCATGTCGGCCAATACGGTGCCTTCGATGTGGTGGTGCACAACGCCGGGATCACCCGCGACAAGACCATCGCCAAGATGCCTGAAGCGGCCTGGCGCAGCGTGTTGGCGGTCAACCTTGAAGCGCCGTTGAACCTGAGCAATGCCTTGCTGGACAACCAGGGTTTGAATCCTGGAGCTCGCATCGTGTGCGTGTCGTCGATCTCCGGCATTGCCGGCAACCTCGGGCAAAGCAACTACGCCACCTCCAAGGCCGGCGTGATCGGCCTGGTGCAAGGCCTGGCCCCGCGTGCGGCGGCGCAACAGGTGACGGTGAATGCGGTAGCACCTGGATTTATCGAGACCCAGATGACCGCCAAGATCCCGCTGATGATTCGCGAGGCCGGGCGGCGCATGAACTCGATGTCCCAGGGCGGGCAGCCGATCGATGTGGCCGAAACCATTGCCTGGCTGGCGCACCCGGCGTCGGGCGGGGTCAACGGCCAGGTCGTGCGCGTGTGCGGCCAAAGCCTGCTGGGAGCCTGAGCCATGGACTACGTGACGCAGATCATCGACCCACCGCCATCACGCGCGCGCCTGTTGCTGGACGGCGTACGTGCCCTGCGCAAACCCAAGCTCGACGGCGCACCGCTGTTGCCCAGGGAGCGCCTGGTGCGCTCGGCGGTGGAATTGTCCGCTGCGGGCATTGCGGCTTACGGCCGTGCCTGTGGCTTTCGCCGCGAACAGGGCGTGCCGCTGTCGTACCCCCATGTGCTGGCGTTCCCCCTGCACCTGATGCTGCTGACCCGTCCGAGTTTCCCGTATCCGGCCAGCGGCATGGTGCACCTGGCCAACCGCATTCGGCAGCACCAGCGCCTGCAGGAAGGCCAGGCACTGCGCCTGGAAGTCTTTTGCGAACGCTGGGTGGCCCATGCCAAGGGCCAGGCGCTGAGCATCGCCACCCGGGCCTACAGCAGCGGCACCCTGGTGTGGGAAAGCGACAGCCTGTACCTGCGCCGCGAGGTGAAAGGTCCCGTCGGCGAGCCATGGGAGGACGCGCTGGCGTTGCAGGAGGAGGGCCTGTTACGCACCCAGCGCTGGATACTGCCTGCGGACCTGGGCCGGCGCTTCGCCACGGTCTCGGGGGATTTCAATCCGATCCACACCTCGCTGATCGGCGCCAGGCTCTTCGGCTTTCGCCGCGCCATCGCCCATGGCATGTGGACCCTCGGCCGCGCATTGGCCGCTCAACAACCCCCCGGGGGCCTGGGTCAGGCCGAAGCCCATTGCGACTTCAAGCTGCCGATCTTTCTGCCCGGCCAGGTCGCCCTGTGGCAACACCCCGTGAGCGGCCCGCGGCGCGAATTCGAAGTGCGCAATTTCGCCGGCGACAAACCGCATATGCGCGGGCTATTTGTCTGGAATGAGAGCCCTACATGAGTGACTACAGCTTCAACCCGGCCCCGACCCGCCGCGTGGCGATCATCGGCGGCAACCGCATTCCGTTTGCCCGTTCCAACACGGTGTACGCCCACGACAGCAATCAGGACCTGCTGGTGGCGGCGCTGCAAGGCCTGGTCGACCGTTACAACCTGCACGGCCAGCGCCTGGGCGAGTTTGCCGCCGGCGCGGTGATCAAGCATTCGCGGGATTTCAACCTGGCGCGTGAATCGCTGCTGTCGACCACCTTGTCCCCGCAGACCCCGGCCTACGATGTGCAGCAAGCCTGCGGCACCGGCCTGGAAGCGGCCTTGCTGGTGGCGAATAAGATCGCCCTCGGCCAGATCGACGTGGGCATCGCCGGTGGCGCCGACACCACCTCCGACGCGCCCATCGGCATCAATGAATCCCTGCGCCACACCTTGCTCGCGGCCAACCGCGCCAAGGGCATGGGCGACAAGGTGAAGGCACTGCTGAAGGTGCGTCCGTCGATGTTGTTCAAGCCGCTGTTGCCGCGTAATAGCGAGCCGCGTACCGGTTTGTCCATGGGCGAACATTGCGAAGCAATGGCCCAACGCTGGCAGATCAAGCGCCTGGCCCAGGACGAGTTGACCCTCACCAGCCACCAGCGCCTGGATGCCGCGTATCAGCGCGGTTTCTTCGACGACCTGATCAGCCCCCATCGCGGCCTGGCGCGGGACAACAACCTGCGCGCCGACGCCAGCCTGGAGAAACTCGCCGGCCTGTCCCCGGCCTACGACCGCCAGCACGGTACCCTCACGGCGGGCAACTCCACGCCACTGACGGATGGCGCCTCGGTGGTGCTGCTGGCCAGCGAAGATTGGGCGGCCGCCCATGGCTGGCCGGTGTTGGCCTACCTGCGCACGGGCGAGACGGCGGCGGTGAATTTTGTCGACGGCAGCGAGGGCCTGCTGATGGCGCCGGCCTACGCCGTACCGCGCATGCTCAAGCGCGAAGGGCTGAGTTTCGCCGACTTCGATTTCTTCGAGATCCACGAAGCCTTTGCCGCCCAGGTGCTGTGCACGCTCAAGGCCTGGGAAGACGCCGACTACTGCCGCGAACGGCTCGGCCTGGAGGCGCCGTTGGGGGCTATCGACCGCGCCAAAATGAACATCAACGGCGGTTCCCTCGGCTGCGGCCACCCGTTTGCCGCCACCGGTGGCCGGCAATTGGCGGCGCTGGCCAAGGCCATTCACGAGCGGGGCGGCGGTCGCGGCCTGATTTCCATCTGCGCGGCGGGCGGGCTGGGCATTACCGCTATCGTCGAAAAGTAGCCCCATCAAAAACAACAATAAGGAGACTGCCATGAACGCTATCAGCCTGGAACATACCGAACGGGTCTGGTTGAACGCTTACCTGCCCGGCGTCCCGGCGGACATCGATGCCGGTATCGAGGACTACCCGTCGTTGCGCGAGGTGTTCCTGGAGCACCTGGAGAAATTTCGCGAGCGGGTCGCCTACGTCAGCATCGGCACCGAAATGACCTACGCCGACTGGCAGGTGCAAGGCATTGCGTTCGCCGCCTGGCTGCAGGGCCAGGGCGTACAGAAGGGCGACCGCGTGGCGCTGATGATGCCCAACTGCTTGCAGTACCCGATCTGCCTGCTGGGCACGATCCTGGCCGGTGCGGTGGTGGTCAACGTCAACCCGTTGTACACCGCCCATGAGCTCAAGCACTTGCTCAAGGACAGCGGCGCTGAAACCGTGGTGATCTTCGAAAACTTCGCCCATACCCTGGAAAAAGTCATCGCCGGCAGCAGCGTCAAGCGCGTGGTGGTGGCCGCCATCGGTGATCTTCTTGGCAGCTTCAAGGGCGCGGCGATGAACTTCATCCTGCGTCGCGTGCAAAAGCAGGTGCCGGCGTTCAACCTGAGGGGCTCGGTGCGTTTCAACCAGGTGCTGAAACAGGGCCGCGCGCTCAACCACTTCCCGGTGGACATGCACCTCGACGACCTGGCCTTCCTGCAATACACCGGCGGCACCACCGGGGATGCCAAGGGCGTGATGCTCAGCCATCGCAATATCATCGCCAACCTGTTGCAGGCCAAGGCCTGGGTCGGCGACCAGCTGGACCAGGACAAGCAGGAAACCAACGTCACCCTGCTGCCGCTGTATCACATCTTTTCCCTGACGGTGAACTGCCTGATGTTCATGTGCCTGGGCGGGCGCAACATCCTCATCGCCAATCCGCGGGACGTGAAGCGGGTGCAGATGATCCTGCGCAAGGAGCGCTTCAATGGCATTGCCGGGGTCAATACGCTGTTCAACGGCTTGCTGGAGAATAAGGAGTTCTGCGCTCGGGACTTCTCCGACCTGCGCATGGTGATCGCCGGCGGCATGGCCACGCACACGGCGGTGGCCAAGCGCTGGAAGGACGTCACCGGCCTGCCGATCATCGAAGGCTACGGCCTCACCGAATGCTCGCCGGTGGTGAGCATCAGCCCGATCGACATTGCGCGCATGCGCGAAATGGAATTCACCGGCAGCATCGGCGTGCCGCTGCCGTCGACCTGGGTACGGTTTATGCGTGAAGACGGCGAGCTGGCCGATATCGGCGAGCAGGGCGAACTGCAGGTGCGCGGCCCACAGGTGATGCAGGGTTACTGGAAACGTCCGGACGCCACCGCCGAAGTGCTGGACGCCGAGGGATGGTTGTCGACCGGTGATATCGGGGTGATGGATGAACGCGGCTATATCCGCCTGGTGGACCGCAAGAAAGACATGATCCTGGTCTCGGGCTTCAACGTGTACCCCAATGAAATCGAAGACGTGGTGGCGCTGCACCCGGGCGTCGGCGAAGTGGCGGCCATCGGCGTGGAAGACGGCGTGACGGGGGAAAAGGTCAAGATCATCGTGGTGCGCAAGGACCCGAACCTGACCCAGGAACAGCTCCTCGCCCATTGCCGGGAATACCTGACGGGCTACAAGGTGCCCAGGTATGTGGAGTTTCGCACTACCGAGTTGCCTAAAACGACGGTGGGCAAAGTGTTGCGTCGAGCCTTGCGCTAGAAAGGCCGGAACTGATTCGGACAGGCTTGCCACATAAGGACTACTTGCAACCCAGCGTTATCGCTGTGTATCTGCGTCCTGGTGCGACGCTGGACAGGCAGGTGAACACTTTTTGGCCAAACCGGACTGGAGACATCAAACGATGTTGGCGCCTGCTCTTGATAAACCTGTTACTTCCTCACGCCTGGACCCGGAGGTGGATCAGGGCAATAGCTCTTCCCCAAAACCAACGGCGAATGCGTCCGCCACCCCGCAAAAGAGCGCCTCAATCAGCTTTCAGTCGAGTGACACCCCGCGGTCGGCAGCGTTTTACGCGAACGCGGGTACCGCCGGCTTCGAGGCGCGTGACCGTGCACAGCAGATCAAAGCAGGTTATTGGCCGGCGGGGGTTATGAGCAATTTCAAGCAGTTCGTCCGTCACTGCTTTGGCGCCCATCGCCCTCCAAGGCCCGACCCGTTCCCCTGCAAGCCCTGCTACGGTTTTGGTAGCAAGAGCAATGCGGACCTATCACGCATGCTGCTCGACAGGTTCGATGACTTCAAGGCACCCCATGGGATCATCACCAAGGACGGCCTGAAGAATATGGCCGGCAAACCGCTGACCGGCGATTATGACAAAGACCAGAATATCCGCCTGGCACGGGAACTGATGAGGCGTGGAGACCTGGTCGACGATATGGACCGTCACCATATCACCGGCGGGCTGGATAGCCTGATCGATCGAAACAACCTCAACATCACGATGTTTAAAAACCAGAATGACAAAGAGTTGGCCCGAGAGCTGATGCGTGATTTCGATCTGTTCAAGGACCCGCAGTGGCCCATCCACCTCAGCCTCGAAAAACTGCATGAAGTTGCCAACTGGACCGTTACCAGGCATCCCTACTTCGGTCGCCAGGCCTGGCTGGCGAAGGAACTCCTCAGGCGTCCCGACATGCTCGACAGGCTTCACTTCCGCTGATTGAGAGGTGTGCAGGTGATCTGAAAGTTGGGAGGGGGCTTGCCCCTCCCACAAGGGTTTTGCATTGCGCTTCAGAGCGAGTTTAGGTTGACCCAGCGCTCTTCACGGGCCGCCACACGAATCGCCGTCGCCAGCCGTTCCACCTCCCACGCCGCGTCAAAGTCGGTACCATCCGCGCCTTGCCCCGCCACGGCCATGATCAACTCCTGCACCTCCAGGGTCTTCAGCTCGTTGTACCCCAGTTGATGCCCCGCCGCCGGGCTGAATGCCGCGTAGCCGGGCAGGGCAGGACCTGCCAGCAGACGCTGGAAACCGTCCTGGCCGACACGGCACAGGCGCAGTTCATTCAAGCGCTCCTGATCGAACGCCAAGGTGCCCTTGGTGCCGCTGATCTCGAAACTCAGGTGGTTCTTGTAACCGTGCTTGAGCCAACTGCTGCTCACCGTGCCGCGCGCACCGTTGGCGAAGCGCAGCAGGGCGTGCACCTGGTCATCCACGGCGATGGCTTTCTGCTCGGCGCTGCCTTTGACGGCCGGGCGTTGGGCGTGGACGGTCTGGGTGTCGGCACACACGCCGGTCACATCGCCCACCAGGTAACGCGCCATCGACAGCAAGTGGCTGCCCAGGTCCGCCAGGGCGCCACCGGCATGCTCCACTTCACAGCGCCACGACCACGGTGACGCCGGGTCGGCCATGAAGTCTTCGCTGAACTCGCCCTGGAAGCTGATGATGTCGCCGAGGTCGCCCTCGGCAATCAGTTGCCGCGCCAGGCCGATCATCGGGTTGTGCTGGTAGTTGTAGCCGACCCGCGTCACCACCCCGGCTTCGCGGGCGGCCTGGCGCATGGCATCGGCCTGCTCCAGGCTGACCGCCAGGGGTTTTTCGCAGTACACCGCCTTGCCCGCTGCAATGGCCGCCATCGCCATGGGAAAGTGCAGGTGGTTCGGCGTGGTGATGGCCACCACATCCACGGCCGGGTCGTCGATCAGCGCCTGCCAGTCGCCGTGGGCCTGGGCAAACCCCCAGGCCGTGGCACAGCGCTGGGCGCGCTCGGTATCGGCATCGGCCAGGGCGGCCAGCTTGAGGTGTACCGGCAGTTCAAATACCGCCCGGGCATTGTTGAATGCCAGGGCGTGGGCGCGGCCCATGAAGCCTGTGCCGATCAAGCCGATTCCGAGTTCACGCATAGCCGTGGTCCTTTGGATTATTGTTTTCAGGAAGGCTATTAATGGAATAAAAATTCCTAAATTTCAATAGATGGAATAAAAATTCATTAATCAGCCTGGTTGATACCCGCCTATTCAGGCATGGCCAAACGCCGTCAGTTAACAAAAGATAACGTAGCACCGATTGTCAGACGATTCGAAAGCCCGATAGGATGGCCCCTGCTTCCTCCAGGCGCTCTAGATTGCAGGTTTCAGGGCCCGGGAAGGCGAGACGACCTAACAATAATAAATGGGAGAAAGGTCTATGAGTGAGCCTGTCATGGGTTGGGTTGTTTGCCGCCCACGCGCCGCACGCAGGGTTGCGTTGCTGGCCGCAGCGCTCTCGCTGTTTGGGACTGTCGCGTTGCCGACCGTTGTCCAGGCCGCCAGCGATAGCTCTTTTGCGATTGAATCCCTCAAGGCCGCCAAAGGCCTGATGATCGATGTCGTGCATGCCGGCAAGCGCCTGGTGGCGGTCGGTGATCGCGGGCACATCCTCTATTCCGATGACCAGGGCAGCACCTGGACCCAAGCCAAGGTCCCCACCCGGCAACTGCTCACGGCGGTGTATTTCGTCGATGACAAGCAGGGCTGGGCAGTCGGCCATGATGCGCAAATCCTCGCCAGCACCGACGGCGGTGCCACCTGGACCCAGCAGTATCAAGACCTCAAGCGTGAAGCGCCGTTGCTCGACGTGTGGTTCAACGATGCCCACCACGGCCTGGCCGTGGGCGCCTATGGGGCGCTGATCGAAACCACCGACGGCGGCAAGACCTGGGAAGACGTCAGCGACCGCCTCGACAATGAAGACCAGTTTCACCTCAACGCCATCGCCCGGATCAAGGACGCCGGCCTGTTTATCGTCGGCGAGCAGGGCAGCATGTTCCGCTCCAGCGACGACGGCCAGACCTGGGAAAAACTCGAAGGCCCCTACGAGGGCTCGCTGTTTGGCGTGATCAGCACCGCACAACCCCAAACCCTGCTGGCCTACGGCTTGCGCGGCAATCTTTACCGCTCCACGGATTTCGGCAGCACCTGGGAACAAGTCGAACTCAATGCCGCACGCGGGGCCCTGGAGTTCGGCCTGTCGGGGGCCACCTTGCTCGAAGACGGTTCGCTGGTGGTGGTCGGCAACGGCGGCAGCGTGGTGGTCAGCCATGACGACGGCCGGACCTTCAGCGTGTTCAATCGCCCCGATCGTATTTCATTGTCGGCCGTCACGGCGGCAGGCAACGGCAACTTGATTCTGGTCGGGCAGGGTGGTGTTCGCGTCGCCACACCCACTGGCGCCGAACCGACAAAACAATAAGAAGGCGGGGAACGCATGAGCAGTCATCACAACGATAAAGCGACCTTTCTTGAGCGCCTGATCTTCAATAACCGCCCGGCAGTCATCGTGATCTGCCTGCTGGTGAGCATTTTCCTGTTCTGGCAGGCGACGTTGATTCGCCCGTCCACCAGCTTTGAAAAGATGATCCCCCTCAAGCACCCCTTCATCGAAAAGATGATGGAACACCGCAACGACCTGGCCAACCTGGGCAACACGGTGCGTATCTCGGTGGAGGCCAAGGACGGTGACATCTTCACCAAGGAATACATGGAGACCCTGCGCCAGATCAACGACGAGGTGTTCTACATCTCCGGCGTCGACCGCTCGGGCCTTAAATCGCTGTGGAGCCCCAGCGTACGCTGGACCGAAGTCACCGAAGAAGGCTTCGCCGGCGGTGAAGTGATCCCGCAGAGCTACAACGGCTCGACGCAAAGCCTCGATCAACTGCGCAATAACGTGCTTAAGTCCGGCCAGGTCGGACGGCTGGTGGCCAACGATTTCAAGTCGAGTATCGTCGACATCCCGCTGCTGGAGTCCTACCCGGACCCGCAGGACCAGGGCAAGCTGCTGGCCCTGGATTACCGCAAGTTCTCCCATGAACTCGAAGACAAGATCCGCGACAAGTTCGAAGCCCAGAACCCCAACGTCAAGATCCACATCGTCGGCTTCGCCAAGAAGGTCGGCGACCTGATCGACGGCCTGGTGATGGTGGTGCTGTTCTTCGGCGTTGCCTTCGTCATCACCCTGGTTCTATTGCTGTGGTTCACCAACTGCCTGCGCAGCACCATCGCCGTGTTGAGCACCACACTGGTGGCGGTGGTCTGGCAACTCGGCCTGATGCACTTCTTCGGCTTCGGGCTGGACCCGTACTCGATGCTGGTGCCGTTCCTGATCTTCGCCATCGGGATTTCCCACGGTGTGCAGAAGATCAACGGTATCGCCCTGCAATCCAGCGAGGCGGACAACGCCTTGACGGCCGCGCGGCGCACCTTCCGGCAACTGTTCCTGCCGGGGATGATCGCGATCCTGGCGGATGCGGTGGGTTTCATT
Source organism: Pseudomonas sp. NFX5 (assembly GCF_049132125.1). Classification (NCBI taxonomy): domain Bacteria; kingdom Pseudomonadati; phylum Pseudomonadota; class Gammaproteobacteria; order Pseudomonadales; family Pseudomonadaceae; genus Pseudomonas; species Pseudomonas sp. NFX5. The sequence goes on along the minus strand of NZ_JAFMZG010000002.1, from coordinate 55,547 downwards.
ACCCTGCTGATTATCGATATCGGCGTGATCCGCGAACTGGCCATCGGCGCGTCCATCGGCGTGGCGGTGATCGTGTTCACCAACCTGATCCTGCTGCCGGTGGCGATTTCCTATGCGGGTATCAGCAAGCGGGCCATCGCCCGGAGCAAGAAGGACGCGCACCGAGAACATCCGTTCTGGCGCCTGCTGTCGAAATTCGCCAGCCCCAAAGTCGCGCCGGTCTCGGTCCTGCTCGCGCTGGTCGCCTTTGGCGGCGGCCTCTGGTACAGCCAGAACCTGAAGATCGGCGACCTCGACCAGGGCGCGCCGGAGCTGCGCCCGGACTCGCGCTACAACAAGGACAACAACTTCATCATCAGCAACTACTCCACCAGCTCCGACGTGCTGGTGGTGATGGTCAAGACCAAGGCCGAAGGTTGCTCGCGCTATGAAGCCATGGCGCCCATCGACCAGTTGATGTGGAAGATGCAGAACACCGAGGGCGTGCAGTCGGCCATCTCGCTGGTGACCGTGTCCAAGCAGATGATCAAGGGCATGAACGAGGGCAACCTGAAATGGGAAACCCTGTCGCGCAACCCCGACGTGTTGAACAACTCCATCGCCCGCGCCGACGGCCTGTACAACAACAATTGCTCCCTGGCGCCGGTGCTGGTGTTCCTCAATGACCACAAGGCCGAGACCCTCGACCGCGCGGTGCATGCGGTACAGGACTTCGCCAAGGAGAACAACAAGGACGGCCTGGAATTCATCCTTGCTGCCGGTAACGCCGGGATCGAGGCGGCCACCAACGAGGTGATCAAGGAATCGGAGCTGACCATCCTGATCCTGGTGTACCTGTGCGTGGCGACCATGTGCATGATCACCTTCCGCTCCTGGGCGGCGACCCTGTGCATCGTGCTGCCGCTGGTGCTGACCTCGGTGCTGGGCAACGCGCTGATGGCGTTCATGGGCATCGGCGTCAAGGTCGCGACCTTGCCGGTGGTGGCCCTGGGGGTGGGGATCGGCGTGGACTACGGCATCTACATCTACAGCCGCCTGGAAAGTTTCCTGCGTGCCGGTTTGCCGTTGCAGGAAGCCTATTACCAGACGCTCAAGTCCACCGGCAAGGCCGTGCTGTTTACCGGCCTGTGCCTGGCCATCGGCGTGTGCACCTGGATCTTCTCGGCGATCAAGTTCCAGGCCGACATGGGCCTGATGCTGACCTTCATGCTGCTGTGGAACATGTTCGGTGCGTTGTGGCTGCTGCCGGCGCTGGCACGCTTCCTGATCAAGCCCGAGAAGCTGGCGGGGCAGAAGGGTAACTCGTTGTTTGCCCACTGAGCCTGGCTAAAGAGCAGCGAGCGGGCTTGTCCCAATTCCAGGTAGGAGCGAGCTTGCTCGCGAAGCACTCAGGGCCATCGCGGTTATCGAGAATGAACGCGTTGCCTGGGCGTTTTTCGCGAGCAAGCTCGCTCCTACCTGGCATTGTGGCAAGTCCCCTCGCTACAACAAGCGGGCCTGCCACAGTCTTATCAGCGGGCCAGCGGCAGGAACCAGCGCTGCGCCAGCGCCTTGCCGATCAAGCCACGATGCACATCCACCACGGCCTGTGGGCTTTGGGCCCTGGCCAGTTGCGAGTAGTAACTGACCCGGCGCTGTTCGCGGGTCTTCAGGTGGGCGGCGGTGTAGGCCTGCTTGGGCGTGTCGGCTGCCGGGTAGTGGAAGTGGGCGTACCACAAGGGGTAGCCACCCTGGTCGTTGATTGCGTATTCCTGGACAAAGTCCCGGCGGTCGCCGATCAGTTGAATGCGTTCGCCCAGCAGCGCCATGTTCGCGCGCTTTTGCTCGATCAGGAATTCCAGGTTGCCGTGGGTGGGGGGGAGCTCCAGGCACAGTTGAATACGCAGGGCCAGGCCGCGCTCGCTCAGGCGTGCCGCCGCCTGGCGCATGTCACGCTCCAGGTTCTGGTCCGCGAGCGTGCGGGCCTCGGCCGATTGGGCCTGGATGGCCTGATGCAGTTCGGTCGCCAACTTGTCGTAGCGCACCGACTCATACTGCAGCACCTCCTGGACCTCTTCCGGATGCCTGGAGATTTTCTTGTATTGATCGCCGCGTTTCAGGTGCTCTTCCAGCATGCCCAGCAGTTTGCGCGCTTCCCCCTTGACCAGGCTCAGGCTGCGGGGAGCCGGCGCGGTAGGTGAGGGCGGCGACTCCTTGAACTCGATCCATTGTTCGCCCCGTTGCGAGTAGGTGCCCAGCACCTCGCCCGTGACTTCCGAGCGAACCTCCACGGTTTCCAGCGTGCCCAGCGGTTTGACCTCGCCGATAAAGGTGCCTTTTTTCGAGGTGCGGATGACCTTTTTCTGCGGTCTGCCCACCGCCGTCGGGCTGCGCCGGCTCGGGCGCGGGGCGGGCAGGGCAAGCGGCTTGATTTCGCTGGCCAACTGACTGGCGGCCTCCTCGTACAGCGCCTGCACCAGCTTGACCAGCTTGGCGAAATAGTCGCCATCGAACTCATCGGCGTTGACGATCCCAACCCCCTGCAACGAGTCCAGCCCCCGGCCATAGTGCTCCACCAGGCTTTCCAGCACGTTGACGCGTTCCTCTGCCGACAGTTCCAGGTCGTTCAGGTCGGCCTGGGTACGCAAGTGTTCCTGGAGCGGCTCGAGGATATCGATCAGCACCTCCACCAAGGGATGACCAGGGTGTTTATGGGTCATCAGTTCGTAGTTGCGCATCAGCAGGTCCTTGACGGCCAGCACGCTGATTTCCTGGGGGCGTTCCGCGGTCAGGCGAATGTAGTCTTCCGCGCTGGCAGTGCCGAGGTTGAACAGCTGCTCGAGGTAGCGATCGCGCAGTTCGAGCCAGCGCACCGAGCGCTCATTGATGGCAATCATTGCGCGAATGAACTGGCGGTAGGCCGGGAAATCGGTCAGCACCGCTTCGGCCAGGCGGCCGCCCTTGGTAGTGAAGTGAGGGTGGCTGCGGTAGAGCGCCGCGCGGTCTTTTTCGGCCACCACCACGTGTTTGCGCACGTTGTTGATGACATTTTCCAACAGGCTCGCCACCGACCGGGGCGGCAGGGCAATCCCCAGCCTGCTGCGTTCCGGCAGGCTGTCCAGTTGCTGCTGGTAGCCCTGGGTCTGTTCCTGCAGTGCGGTATCGAATCGTTGGCGACTGTCGGCGTGTTGCGCTTCGCTGAAGCGCGAGTCTTCGGCGGTTCTGGTCATCACCGCCAGGATCACGTCGAGCCGTCCCTGCATGGCCACCTGGCCCTGGATGAACTGTTCGAAACTCTTCTTCAGTTCGCTGATGCGTTGCGCCTGGCGCTGGCGTTCGGCGGCAATCCGTTTCGGCGGCATGCCGCCACGCAGTCGCAGGCGGGTGTCTACCGACCACTCCCCGTGGCCGTCGCTGCGCAAGTACGGGCCGTTGAGGCTGGCGTCGCCAGGCATCACCACGCGGATATCGCCTTCCGGCTCCAGGGCAACTTGCAGCCACTGGTTGTCCACCAGGGCATGCCAGCGGTTTTCGACGGGGTAAAGCCCCCGGCGCGGCCCGTTCAACACCGGTTGGGGCAGGGGCGTCGGGCGTGGGGTGCTGAAGCTGGCCAGGCGGCGGCGCTGGAGCGTGGTCAGGCGCGAGCGAGCCTGGGTAAAACTCAAGTCCAGTACGGTGTTGTCCACCCGCTCCAGCGCACCGGGCAGGATAACCGCGCCTTCGCGGATGGCGGGCGGGGGCGGTTGCGGCCACTGCTCGGCGACCCACGGGGCCAGGGGCGGGGGCAACGCTTGGTCCTTGAGCCCCGCCGCCAGCGCGGGGGGCGCGGCGGTGATCGCGGGCACGGCTTCGAACAACAGCAACCCCAGGTTGAGCAGCAGGTCGACGCTGGCCAGTTCGCGCGCTTGCGGGTCTTCGGAGGCCAGTGCCGGAATGTCCTCGCCCAGGCTGGCCATCAGGCCCCACAGCCAGCCGGTCAGCATGGCCGGCCCACGCAGCAGCGGAAGCAACAGGTTGCCGAACAACAGGCTGCTGCCTTCGCGCAGCACCTGCCAGCGGCTTTCGCTGTTGGACACCGATTCGCGGTTGGCCTGTTCGATCAGGGCCCGGGCGTGATCACTGTACAGGTACGTCATCAGGCGCCCGGTCACCAGGCACTGCTGCAACTCGTCATTGATGCCATCGGCGGCCAGGGTGGCCGGCGCTGGCCTGTGCAAGGGGGCAAACTCGTCGCCCTGGCCAAAGCGCAATGAGTGGGGCTCGCGGAACCCGCCATTGGCGTAGATCGGCCGGGCCCTGTCACTCAGCCAGGTCAATACGCTGTCCTGCAGCGGCCCGGTTTCGGCGATGGCCTCCAGCAGCGCCTCACGGCTGGCAAATTCCTGCAGCGCCTCGGCGTACAGCGGGCGATACAACACATGGGGGCCGCCGCCGATGTCCTGCGGCTCGATCAGGTACATGGCGCTGACCGTGTCCGGATGGGCGCCGGGTGCCGACAGCAGGGCCAGGTGACGGATCACCACCGGCTGCTGGTCGACCTTCTGGTTGGCGGCTTCGGGCTCCATCAGTGCCGCCACCAGGCGTGCGCCCCGGGCGCTCAGGCCGGCTTGCTGCTTGAGGGCCAATTCCAGGGCCAGCAACGGCAACTGCACGGCCTGTTGTTGGGCGAACAGGGTTTCGCGCCGGAGTGCCTCGGGGCTTTCCCCCAGCCAGTGGGCCTCCAGCAGCCGCGGGTAGTGCTGGCCGATGTCCACGCGCGCCACCGGGCCGTCGGCTCCCATCAGGTAGTCGGCGGTCAGCCAGGCCGGCAGGGGCAGGCCGTGGCGGTGGGTGAGGGTCACGCTGCCGCTGGGACGGCTGGACAAGTTGTCGATGGCCAGGTCGGTCAGGCTCATGCGTTCATGGCGAATGATCCCTGACGTACCTGGGTAGCCGGCGGCAATGGTGAAGGTCAGTTGCAGGTCATCGGGGTGCAAGGCGCCGACGGAAGGCAATGCGAGGGCCGAGCTGCCCAGGGTCACGGCATCCTGCTGCAAGGCCTGCAACAACGCCTTGACGGTGTAGGTGCGCAGGTCATCGATCTGGCTGAAGGCCGTACGCCCCGCCGCGCGCCGTTTGGCGCCGGCCATGGCGAGGGCGTAGCGCCGGTACGTGGCCTGGTCGTCGGCATCGGCGTCGCGCAGCCAGGCCGGCAGGTGCTGGCGCAGGGTGTCCAGGGTCTGGGGCGGGGCGGTTGGCGTGTCGCGGAAAAACCGCCCCGGGTCGGTGATCTCGGCGTACAGCGCCTGCCAGGTACTGAACGGCTGGCCGGTGGGCAGGCGCAGGTTGCCGAGGTCTTCGAGCTGGCGATCGAGGATCATCGACGCCTGGTGCTCGAAGATATCGCCATCGGGCTCGTAGCGTTGAATCAGGATGTCGTCGACCTGGTACTGGCGGCCCAGTCGCTGGCCACAGGCCTGGATCAGGGCGTCCATGCTCGGGAAAACCTCGGCGGTGTGCTGCGGGTCACACAGCACCACCGAGACCTTGCTGTTGACGGCACGAATCAATGCCAGCTGCGGCCCCATCCGTGTGACCGAGCGTTCGGCGTGGGTGAGGGTGGCTTGCAGGGCGTAGGCAAACACCGCATTCACCCCATGCCGCGCAAGGCGGGCCTCGCGGTCAGGGCAGTCGATCAATTGTTCCAGGGTTTCCCTGGCGGGTTGGTCCAGGCCGGCCTGGCCCAGGGCGCCGATGCGCAGGGTGTCCCGCAAGACGCCGGCCAGCCAGTGCCAGGGGCCGGTGTCCCAATACGCCGCCAGCGCATTCTGCAGGGCGATGGGCAGCGTTTGCGGCAGTTCGCCGACCTGCTTCGCGATGACCTGCATGTCGAGTTTTTCCTCGGTCAGGCCGGGCAGTTTCAGGCGTTTGGGTGGCTCGTCCGAAAGGTACCAGGGCGAGCCGTTGACCTCGCTGAAATCCAATGGCGCACCACTGGCCAGGGCATCGTGGACCACCGGCATAAAGGGTTGCAGCAGCCAGCCGCGGCGTTGTGGCCGGGCCAGGCGGGTGCGGCGCAGGTCCAGGCTGAGGCTGGGGTACGTGGCGCCGATGGCCGTGGCGAGTTGCTCGCGAATCACGGTTTCCAGCGCCGGGCGCTGGGTGAAGCGTGCGCTGACGGCGTGGGCAATAGGGTCAGGTAGTTGCATAAAAATCCTTTTCAGGCGATGCCATGCATGGCGGGGGTTCAGGCGGGCAGCAGGCTCAGGAACAGACGCTGATCCAGCGGTGCCGTGATCGGGTTGTACAGGTCGCGCACGATGCTTCGGTTATCTGCCCCGGCCTGGGCGATCAGGTCCCGGAGGGTGACAAAACGCTGTTCGGGGCGCTTGAGGTGGGCCGCCGTATAAGCGCCCGGCGGGCTGTCGGCCTGGCTGTAGTGAAAGTGCGCATACCACAGCACCGTGAGGCGGTTTTTCTCGCGCACGGCGAACTCCGACACATAGTCCTTGGCGGCGGTGCGTTGCGGGCCGTGGACCAGGCCGATGTCGACGGCGGCATGGGCGCGCAGGAATTCGATGTTTTCCTGGCGCGGGCGCTGGGCCTTGTAACCCTCGATGCAATGCTGGCGGCCTTGGGTGCGCAAATCCTCGGCGCGCAGGCGCAGGCGCTCGACGGTTTGGAGCACGTCCGGCTTGTCGGCCGCGTGGCTGGACAATTCTGTCGCGACGCTGTCGAGGCGCTCGGCCTGGTGCGCGAGCATGTCGTGCCAGTCACGCGGGTTGAGGTCATCGCGACGCGTCGGGTCGCTGAGTTTGCGTTTCTGGAAGTCGATGGAGCGCTCGATGGCCGGCACCTCTTCCAGCAATCGTTGCGCCTGTGCGCGCAGTGTGGACAGCGCCGGAGCCTGGGGTGGCTCGGCGGGACGGCTGGGCCTGGCCTCGACAATTTCCACCCAACCCTCGTTGGGGTGCTCCATAAAGCGCCCGCTGACCTGCTGGGTAATGGGGTTGCGGGTCACGATGGTGGGGAAGGGCTGGTCACGCTGCGCCGGCTCCAGGTCACCCACCAGGGGGCCCTTGTCCCGCGACTTGAACACCCGTTTGGTTCTTGACGGAGCCTGTACCGGTTTGAAGGCCCCCGGTTGCGGCGGCAGGAATTCATCTTCGCGCAGCAGCGCCGCCAGGTCGGCCTCGGCGCTGTCGCGCACGGTGTTCAACCGCTCGATCAGCAGCGGCATGTAGCGCGGGTGCGCCAGGGGCGAATCGAGTTCCAGCAGGCTCTGGTAAATCTGCAGGCGCCGGTTGTAGTGCCTGACCAGGTTGGTCAGCACCTCCTTGCGTTCGGTCGTGGTGAAACCTTCGGTGGTCAGCAGGTCCAGGTGGGAGTCTTCCAGGGCAGACAGGGAGGATTGCAGGTGCCCATGGCGCGCGAGGAAATAGTGCTCCTGCGGGGTGCTGGCCGGGATCGTCCGGTCGATGCTCAACTCGGTGAGCACATCCAGGGATTCGAGGGTGGCATTGAGGCGGTTGTAGAACCGGCGCTTGGGATGCCCGTTGAGGTAATTCAGGCGCTGGGCCGCGCCGGTTTTCAAGCGTGCGGCCATCGCCTCCAGGGTGTCCTCGATGGCAATCATCGCCTGGGCATGGCGCTCGGACACGGCAAAGTTGGTTTCCAGCAGGTCGTTGACATAGCTCAGCGCCTGCACATCCTGGGCGCTGCCTTGCAGCTCGATCAGCGATTCGCCCTGCTCGGACACAAACGTGGCCAGGTACAGGGACGACAACTGGCTGACGCGAATTTCATCGGTGGCCAGGATCGACTGATATTGCTCCACACATTGCCCTTCGTAGTCGAAGCGGCTGTCCACGGCTTTCATCCGCCCGTAGGCCTCGATCAAGGCGCGCCGTTGTTGCAGCAACTCGGCGGCGGCCGCATCGAAGCGCTCCTGAAACACCTGGAACCCGGCCCTGGCCCGGGAGCGCTGGGCGACGCTGGCGAGGTGCTCGGCCACCCGCGCCGGGTCGTCAGGTGCGCTGCGCAAGCGGGTGCGGGCCAGACCCAGGGCGTTATGGGCCTGCTCGAACTTCTGCCGGGCGGCATCCAGCACCTGGTCGATAGGCTGCAGGCGTTTGATCAGGCCGCTGACCTCATCACTGATGCGATTGATCTCCTCCGACGCTTGGGTGCGCTGCTGGTCGATGTGGGCCAGCTTGGCCTTGAGGCGGTTTTTCGGCCCGCCGCCGCGCAGTTTAAGACCCAGGTCCAGGCCCCATTGGCCCTGGGCATTGCGCACCAGCACGAAGCCTGGATGCTGCGGTTTCTGCGGATGGATCAGCCACACCTCACCCAGGTCCGCGGCGATGTTTACCCGAAACAGCAGGCCGCCCACCGAGGCATGCCATTGCTGGTCGATGCGATACAGCCCTTTGAACATGCCGGCGTCCAGCGGCTCGGGGGCCGGCACCGGCCATGGCACATGCAGTTCGCGCAGGGCTTCGAGCAGGCGCCGGCGGCTGGCGTCGCGGGCGTTGGAATGGACAAAGTCGACCAGGGTGCGGTCGCCGGCCGGCGGCTCTGCGGGCAGGCCCACCGGGCCCAGTTCCACTGGTGTGGCCGGACGGGGCGCAAGGCCTGGCGGGCGCTGCAGGGCCGCGAGGGTGGCCGGTAAGGCGGGCTCCGAGGGTAACTCGAGGGTCGGGTGTTGCCGGGGGGCCATGTGCAGCAGGATCAGGCCGATGTTGAGCAGCACGTCGACCCAGGCCAGTTCGCGGGCGGCGGCGTCGTCGCCGTGCAGGGCGGCCATATCGTGCCGCAGGCTGACCGCCAGTTGCACCATCCAGCCTGCAACCAGCGCCGGCCCGCGCAGCAGCGGCAAGAGCAGGGCGTTGAACAGCAGCCAGCCACCTTCGAGCAACACCGCCCAACGGCTTTCGGCATTGGACACCGCGTCGCGATCCGCCAGGTCCACCAGCGCCCGGGCGTTGCTGCCGTAGAGGTACTGGGTCAGGTTGCCGGTGGCCAGGCATTGCGCCAGGGAACCCTCGACTTCGCTGCCATTGAACTCCTGTACCAACTGCGCGGGCGGCGGCGCCGGCCACTGCACCGTGTCGTCGCCCTGGCCGAAGCGCAGGATATGCGGGCTGCGGAAGCCGCCGTGGCTGTAGATCGGTCGGGCCTTGTCGCTCATCCAGGCCAGCACGCTGTCTTGCAGTGCACCGGGCTGGGCGATGGCGTCGAACAGGGCCGCGCGGCTGGCGAATTGCTGCAACGCGTCAGAGTACAGCGGGCGATAGAGAATCGACGGCCCGGCGTCGATGTCACGGGGTTCGATGATAAACATGTTGCCGACGATATCCGGCACGGCAGCGGGCTTGCGGGCGAAGGCCAGCGGGCGCATCACGATGTCGAGGGTGTCGACCACGCGCCCCGCCGCGCTGGCGTGCAGCACCGCCTTGACGTAGCGATACCCCAGGAAGCTGAAGCCCTGTTGCCCGCGAATCGCCAGTTCCAGGGCCTGGTGCGGCAGTTGCACGGTCAGCGCCTGGCCGAACAGCGTCTCACGCCGGCGTACCTGCGGGTTGTCGCCCAGCAGCAGGTCGCGCAGCTGTTGCGGGTAGCGCCGGCCGATATCCACTTGGCGGATCAGGCCGGGCGTGCTGTGGAACAGGCCTTTTTCCCCGAGGATATAGTCCTCGGTCAGCCAGGCCGGGAGGGCGGCCCCGGAAGTGTCCTGCAGGGTCATGCGGCCGTGCGGCGCGGCGGCGAGGTTCTTGATCGCCAGCTCGGTCAGGCCCAGGGTCACCGGTGCCAGGTAACCGCTGTGCAGGTCACCCACCGGGACGTGGAAGGTCAGCCGCAGGTTGTCCGGTTCCACGCTGGCGCCAGGGTGGTCGCGGCGCATCTGCTCGCGCAGGGTGCGGGAGGCAAAGGCCGGCAGGCTCTCGACCCCGTCCAGGAACGACGCCCCGGCCTGCAGGCGTTGCAGGCGGGCCTGTTCCAACAGCCCTTGGCGATAGGCGAAACGCTGCTGGGCATTGGCGCTCTGCAGCCAGGCGGGCAACGCCGTCTGGATGGCGTCCTGATGTGTCGGGTCGGGTGCCGGCGCAGCGACAAAGGCGGCGCTGGGGTCTGTCGCCAGGGCAAAACGCTGCTCCAGGCTGCGCACGCCGTCGGAGGCGGGCAGGGCGATGGCTTCGAGGTCATCCAGTTGCTGGTTGAGCAACAGGGCGGCCTGGGTATCGAAGAGATTGCCATCGGGCTCGTAGCGCCTGACCACCACCTTGTCGACCTGCAACCGCTGGCTCAGGCGCTGGCCCCAGGCCTGGGTGAAGACCTCCAGTGAGGCGAATGGCTCGACGCTGCCCGACGCCTGGCACAGCAAGGCCTGGTGGCCTTGCACCAACAGCAGGTCGCTGCTCAGCAGGCGGGCTTCACGGCCGTGCCGGATCACACAGGCTTCCAGGCAGTAAGCATGCACAAAACCATTGGCCCCGGCCTGGCGTTCACGCCGGTCAGGCTGGCGGGTCACGCTGTCCAGCATGTTCCGAGGTGTGCCGGCGGGCAGCAGGCTGGCGCTGCTTTTGAGGGTGTCCGCCAGTAGATCGCCAAGCCATTGCCAGCGGCTGGAGCCGGTGTCGGCAGCGCCGTTCCAATAGGTGGCCAGGGCTTGCTGAAAAGCGATGGGCAGGGTGAAGGCCAGGTCCAGGATCAGCCGTTCGATCACCGCCATGTCCGGCTCGCGGGGGCCATTGGCCTCATAGGTCAAGCGCGAGGGCGGGCGCTGGGACAGGAAGCAGCGGCGTTGGTCGACCACCTGGGTCAGGTTCAGGGCCGTACCATTGCCCAAATGCTCGAGGACCACATCGGTCAAGCGCCTGAGGTCCCAGCCGCGCCGCTGGTTGGGGGTGGCCAGCTTGAGGGTGGGCAGGTCCAGGGGCAGTGCCGGGAACTGTTCCTGCAGGCGTTCGTGCAGGTGCCGTTCGACCACCTGGCGTAACGTCGGGCGTGTGGCGAACTGCTGGGTGACCGCGAGGGCCGGGGTGTTGCTGCGGTGGGCGAAGTGCAGCGGCCCTGTCGGCGGGGCGTTTGAAGTGTCTGGCATAGGAGATTCCATTCTGTGGGGAGTTCGCCCCCAGAATGGCAAGCGCCGGCCGCTGCCGTGCGGTAGCCCGCTATCGCGACACGACGGCGTGGCCGGATTGGCCTATCATCAGCGTTTTTTCCAGCGATGAATGAGCCTGATGACTGCCGCTTCCCTGCTTACTGAACTCCACACCAGCGACATGCTCGAAATCGATGGGCTGCATGCCTTTGATTTCAGCCTCGACGATCAACAGTTGCTGATCAAGAGCATGGACGGCCGGGCCGAGAAACGTTGGTCCTTCAGCCTGGTGCAGGTGCAGGCCGCAACCTTCGATGACGCCTTGCAAAGCTGGACCCTCACCGGTGATTCGGGCGAGCACCGCCTGGTGTGCATGGCCGCCTTCACCGGCAACAATAACGACGAGGAAGACGAGCATGATGATGCGTAAATTCTGGCCGCTGCTGATGGCCGGCAGTGTGGGTGCGATGTCGGTGCAGGCTGCACCGGCGGACACCTATGAGTTGCTGGTGGGCAGCTACACCGCCGGCTCCAGCGAAGGCATTTATCGCCTGCAATTCGACAGCCGCACCGGCCAGTTCCAAGGCAAGCCGGTACTGGCGGCGAAGTCCGCCAACCCTTCGTGGCTGACGGTCTCCAAAGACCAGAAGCACCTGTTTGTGGTCAATGAAAACGGCCCGGGCCAGCAAGACCCGGTCGGCCGCGTCAGCAGCTACCGCATCGACCCGAAGAATCATCAGCTCACCCTGGTCAATCAGGTGCAGAGCCTGGGCAACGAGCCGACCCATTCCAGCGTCGCGGCGGATGGGCGCTACCTGTTCGTCGCCAACTATTCGGTGCTGGAAGATCCGGGCGGCAGCCTGGCGGTGCTGCCGGTGGATGCCGAGGGCAAGCTGTCGGCACCGGTGCAGTTGAGTGCACACCCGGCCAGTCGCGTGAACCCTGAGCGCCAGGCCTCCAACCATGTGCATTCGGTGGTGTCGTCGCCGGATGGCAAGTACGTGTTTGTGCAGGACCTGGGGGCGGACAAGCTGTTCGCCTATCGCTACGACCCCAAGGCCAACCACGAGCTGCCGCTGACCCCGGCCGATCCGGCCTTTGTGCCACTGCCACCGGGCAGCGGCCCGCGTCACCTGTTGTTCAGCGCCGATGGCAAGCATGCCTGGCTGACCACCGAGATGAGCGCCCAGGTTGCGGTCTTCGATTACACCGATGGCAAGCTCAGCCAGACCCAACTGGTGGACTTCGCCGCCGGCCAACCGGTATCCGACAAGGCCGGCGCCGCACTGCACGCCTCCAGCGATGGCAAGTTCCTGTACGTGAGCAATCGCGGCACCGCCAACCAGATCATCGTATTTGGCGTGGACCCGGCCACCGCCCACCTCACGGAGCTGCAGCGCCGCAGCGTCGAAGGCGACCACCCGCGGGAGTTCAGCCTCGATCCGAGCGGCAAGTTCCTGCTGATCGCCAACCAGAAGAGCAACGAAATCGTGGTGGTCGAACGTGACCCCAAGACCGGCCTGCTGGGTAAAACCGTGCAGAAACTGCCGATCGATGCCCCCAGCGACCTCAAGTTCCTGGTGCGTCAATAAGCCACAGGCCCCGCCATGCGGGGCCTGACCCTTAGTATTAATTGTATTAATAGCGGCTACTGTTTCAAAGCATTTCTAAGGTTCAATCCTCGGGCGTAAGTTGGGTTCCAAGGCCTTCCCCGGCCATCCAACCGAACGAACACAAGGGTTACCGACATGAACTTGAATCTCTTCTCCGTCATCGCCGCCTCCGCCGTTTCCGCCACCGTCGCCCTGCCTGCCGCCGCCAGCGTGGAAGTCAGCGGCAAAAAATCCAGCACCAGCGCCTACACCCAGAAATACCTGCAACAAAGCGCCAACTTCTACGCCGCCCTGGATCACAAGACCCAGCAATGAGCGCTGATTGACCCTGCACACAAGCAGACGCCAAACCACTGGAACGTAAACGCGCGTTCGAGTGGTTTGGCGTTTGTGCAGCTGTCGAAGAAAAAAATGAGGTAATGGCGCATTGCCATGTGTTTAAATTGACGCTTAAATATTGACGCGCTCTTTCATGGAATCGACAGCATGGCACTTCGACTCGCCGCACTTATCCTCGCCCTTTATTCCACCCCGATCCTGTCATCCGTGCAGTTGACGGACGGCGAACCGGAGATCGCTCGCGAGCGGTTGTTGAGTCTGATCGAAGGCTAAGTCTTCGCCATCACGCCGATAAACAGGGGCGATTGCAGGAATTCTTCCAACCAGCGTTGCAACGCTTTGTACGGCGTACCGGCAAACCATTCGCGGTCCACGTGGGCAAACTGCCGTATAAACGGCGCCAGCGCCATGTCCGCCAGGCCAGGGTGGTCGGCCAGCAGATAGGCGCGAGTGGCCAGCAACCCCTCGAGCTTCTGCAAGAACACCTCGCCTTCGGCTCGATAGTGTTCCACCGGCTGCTCGGGATAGCGTTCGGGGTACTTGTATCGATTCAAGTGATGTTTAAAGGTTGAATCGTTCTCGGCGATCAGCTCAAGTACCGCCGGATCCCCCTGCAATAACCAGTTATCCGGATCATGCCGGGCCAAGGCCCATTGCATGATCGCCAGGCTCTCGTCGATCACCTCGCCATCCACCACCAGCACCGGCACCGTGCCCTTGGGCGACAGTGCCAGCATCTCCGCCGGCTTGGCCTTGAGGCTCACCTCGACAATCCGCACCGCCACCCCCGAGTAGCGCAGCGCCAGGCGTGCGCGCATCGCATAGGGGCAGCGCCGGAACGAATACAGCAGCGCCTCGCTCACTTGACCTCCAGGGTGCTCAGGCCGTTGCCCTGGCGCTTGACCTGGATCTGCACCGGGATGCGTTCGTGCATTTCCTGCACGTGGGAGATCACCGCCACCTTGCGCCCCTGGGCCTGTAAGCCGTCGAGGGCGTCCATGGCCAATTGCAGGGACTCGGGGTCGAGGCTGCCAAAGCCCTCGTCGATAAACAGCGATTCGATCTTCAAGGTGCTGGAGGCCATCGATGCCAGGCCCAGGGCCAAGGCCAGGGACACCAGGAACGTCTCGCCGCCGGACAACGAATGCACCGAGCGCAGTTCATCGCCCATTTCCGTGTCCATCACCAGCAGGCCCAACATGCTGCCGCCGCGCTTGAGACGGTAGCGGCGCACCAGTTGACGCAGTTGCACGTTGGCATGGTGCACCAGCAGGTCGAGGTTGTAGGCCTGGGCGATCTTGCGGAAGGTGTCGCCGGTGGCCGAGCCGATCAGTGCGTTCAGGCGTGCCCAGCGTTGCCACTCGTCATAGGCCTTGGCGATCTGTTCGGCCAGGGCACTGTTGGCGTCCTGGCGACGCTGGTCTTCGGACTGGCGCGCGCGCAGTTCGGCGCAGTGTTTTTCGCCGTCGGCCAAGTGTTGATTGAGCGCAGCCAGGGCGCCGTCGAGTTGTTCGGCGTCCAGGTTGCCGTTGTGCAGGGCCTGGTGTTCGGCGAGGCGTTGTTCGCGTTCCAGCAGCAATACCTTGGCTTGCTCGACGGCTTTTTCGCTGCTGTGCAGATGTTCGCGCAGCGTGGCGATGTGTGTGTCATCAAACGCCAGCAGACGCGCCAGGCCCTCGTCATCCAGCTCGGGGTGCAGGGAGCGCCATTCGGTGGTGCGGGCATCGAGGCTGTGCTGTTCGGCTTCGAAAGCTTGCTCGCGCTCCTGCTGGGCCTTGAGGTCGGCGGCCAGTTGGATCAGTTGGTTGCGGATGTCCTGCAACTGCTGGTTGGCGTCCGTCTCGCTCTGGCGTGCCTGCTCCACGGCCTGTTCCAGTTGCTGTTGCCAGTGTTCGGCGCTGGCGTGCTCGCCCAGCAAGGCCCCGAGTTTTTCCTGGGCGGCCTGCTGCTGCGTGGCCAGCTCGGTAAATTGCTGGTTCAGGGCCTCGAGTTGCTGTTGGCGATGTTGTTGATGGGTCTGTTCTTTCTCGATGGCCTGCTGGCGTTCCTGCTGCTCGGCCAGCTCATCCTTCTGATGGCCCAGTTGTTCAAGGCGTTGGCTGACCTGCTGGTCCAACTGCATAAAGGTCGCGGCCGGGTCGCTGCGCAGGCCTTCCAGGGTGTCGGCGGGGAGCAGGCTGGCGAAGGCGTTGAGTTCTTCGTCGAGGCGCTCGCGGTCGTTGGACAGCTCGCGCTGCTGGTCCACCAGCAATTGGCGCGCCTGCTGGCTCGCGTCCTGGGCGGCTTGCAGTTGTTGCTGCAAGCGCCCGGCGTTTTGCTGCAGGTTGAGCAGGGCGCCCTGGCGCTGTTCGTCCTGGGTGATGCTTTGGCTCAGTTGGCTGAGTTGCTGGGCCAACCAATGGCTGCGTTTGGCTGCGTCCTGATTGAACAGCGAGGCTGCCAGTGGGTGCGCGTCCAGGCTGGGCTGGAGCGCCTGCTGTTGGGTGACCAGCTGTTCCTGTTGTTGCAGGAATTCTTTTTGCTGGGCGATCAGGCCGCCGACTTCACCGCGCAGTTCGGTGAGTTTTTCCTTGAGGGTATCGACCGCTTTCTGCGCCGTGGCCTCTTCGTTGTCGTCGTGGCGCCCGAGGCTGTGCAGCAGGGCTTCGGGCTGGTGGTACGGGTGTTCATGGCTGCCGCACACCGGGCAGGGCTGGCCGTCCTGCAATTGTTCGCGCAATTCCTCGACGCTGGCACTGCGGGCCAGGCGCTGGCGCTCCAAGAGTTGCTTGGTCACCGTCAGGGTCTGTTCAGCCACGGCCAGCTCGGCCTTGGTTTGCAGGCCGGTCTGGTTCAGTTGGTCGCGTTGCCGGGCGGCATCGGCGAGCTTTTGCGTGAGGGCGACCGCTTGCTGCTCCAGCTGCTGCTGGCTGTCCCACAGGCGTGACAGGTCTTCGAAGGCGCGCTGCTGCTTGCGATTGTCCTGCAACAGGCTGGCCAGCAGTTGCACCTGTTCGGCCACGGCATGGGGTTCGGCGCCGGCTTCTTGATACAGCAGGTCGAGGGCTTCGCGTTGCTGGGCAAATTTTTCTGCGGCGCTGGTAGCACGCTGTTCAAGGTCTGGCAGTTCGGCCTGGCCTTTTTTCAGGCGATTACCGATCAGCATCAACTGTTGCAAGCGATCGCGGTAGGCGTTCCAGGCATCGCCCAACGGCGCGAGGGCGCTGCTGCGCTCCAGTTCGGCGGCGAGGCGCTGCAGGCGCTCGTCGACTTGTTTTTGCTTGTCGAGCAAGCCATTCAAGTTGGCTTGACCTTCAGTGCAGGCGGTTTGCGCCAACTGTTTTTCAGACGCAAATTTGCCCAGGCTCTCGGTCAGGTGGGCGAGGGTGTTTTGCGCATCGAAGGCTTGGCGTAGCAGGGGCGCGGCGGCAGTTTGTTGCTGCTGTGCGTCAACCAGCGCCGTCTGGGCCGCGGTCTGCTGTTGTTGCAGTTGCGCCTGGCGGGTCTGCAGTTCAGCCTGTTGCTCGGTGTACTGCTGAATCTGCGCGGCCAGTGGCGTCAGCAAGGTGAGCAGTTCAGCCCTGCGCGCAAACTGATGGCGCTGCGGTGCCAGTTGGTCGAGGCGGCTCAGGTCCTGGCGCTGCGTGGCCTGGTTGTCCCACTCCGCTTGCGCACGCTGGAGCTGCTCGGTGGCACTGCGCTGGCGGTCCTGCCATTCGCGCAGTTCCTTGAGCCAGGTGTGCTGTAACTCCAATTGCTTGAGTTGGGCCTGTTGGGTCTTGAGCTGTTGCTGGGCCGCGTCGAATTGCCGGTCCAGTTCGGCGCGCGCCTCGGGGGCCAGGGGCACCACGCCGGTGGCCTGGTCCTGCAGGTGTTTGTGCGCGTCCTTGGCGTCCTTGGCCTTGTCGAACGCACGGCGGCCGAGCTGGGTGTACAGCGCGGTGTCGGTGAGCTTTTCCAGCAGTTCGCTGCGTTCGTTGTCGTTGGCCTTGAGGAAGGCGCTGAACTCACTCTGGGCCAGCAGCACGGCGCGGGTGAACTGCTCGAAGTTCAGGCCCAGGGCCAATTCCAGCTGGGTCTTGTATTCGGTCTTCTGGCTCGCCAGCAGTTGGTCGCTGTCCAGGTCGATCAGGCTCTGCCGACTGTTCTGCAATTTGCCGCTGGCCTTGTCGCGGGCGCGATTGGCTTCCCAGCGCGCCCGGTAGCGACGGCCGCTGACACCGACAAAGTCCACTTCGGCGTAGCCGCCACCGGTGCCGCGCCGGATCAGGGTGCGTGGATCGCCGATGGAGATATCGCTGTCGGCATCCGGCATCTTGGCCTGGCCGGTATCGCCCAGGCGTGGCACGGCGCCAAACAGCGCCAGGCACAGGGCATCGAGCAGGGTGCTTTTACCGGCGCCGGTCGGCCCGGTAATCGCGAACAGCCCGGCACTGGCCAGGGGCTCGGCGGTAAAGTCGATCTCGAATGGCCCGGCCAGGGAGGCGAGGTTTTTCAGGCGAATGGCAAGAATCTTCATGGCTGTTCACCTGCCTGTTGCACTTCCTGGAGCAGCACGGCGAAATCCTTCAAGGTCTGTTCATCCACTTCACTGCCGTAGCTGTCCTGCCAGGCACGGCTGAACAATTCCTGGGGCGTGAGCTGGTCGAGTTCGATCAGTGCGTCTTCGTTGCTGTCGTCGCGGCGGCCTTGGCCGGCGTATTCGGCGGCGATGCGCACCAGGCGTACGGCCTTGCCTTGCAGGGCGGTTTCGATTTGCTGGCGCAGGTCCGGTTGCGGTTCGTCGAGGCGTACGCGCACTTCCAGCCAGGGGTGGCGCTGGGTTTCGGCGAGCAGGTCGATGTCGGGCAGCGCCTCCAGGGCCTTGAGGATGTCCGCCAGGGGCGCGGCTTCCAGGCGTTGCAGGTTGACCGAGCGGGGAATCAGCAGCGGTTCGACGCTGACCAGTCGTTCGCCCTGGAACGTCACATCGAGGATCTGGTGCTTATAGCCAATTTCGGAAAACGACAGCGGTATCGGCGAGCCGCTGTAGCGAATGCGCTCCTCGCCATTGACCTTTTGCGGCTTGTGCAAATGGCCGAGGGCAACATAGCCGACACTTTTGTCGAACAGTTTGGCCGGCAGCGCCTCGGCATTGCCGATGATCAGGCTGCGCTCGGAATCTTCCGACACCGAACCGCCGGCCATGTGCGCATGGCTGATGGCAATCAACGCCTGGCCTTTCTTGCGTTTGGCGTTGGCCGCCGCGATCAGCCATTCATGGACCTGGCCGATACCCTGCAGGTAGTCGTCACCCAGGTGGGCACCGGTGACTTCCGCCGGGCGCAGGAACGGCAGCGCCAGGCACCACGCGGCGACCTTGCCCTTGGCATCCGGCAGGGGAATCAGCAGGCGTTCGGCGTCCAGCTGGCCGTCGTCCAGCCACAGCACGCGGCCCAGCGCATGGGTGCGCAGGCGCCGCATCAACGGCGCGGGCAGCTCGATCCGCGAGCCGGAGTCGTGGTTGCCGGCGATCATCACAATGGTCAGCTTGGGGTTTTGTTCGTGGGCGCTGATGATGAAATCGTACAGGCGCTCCTGGGCCTTGAGCGGCGGGTTGACCGTGTCGAAGATATCGCCGGCGATCAACAGCACATCGGGTTGCTGGGCCGCGATCTGGCGCAGCAGCCACTCGAGGAAGCAGGCGTGTTCGAAGTCGCGTTCCTGGCCGTGGAGGTTTTGGCCCAGGTGCCAGTCGGAGGTGTGGAACAGACGCAAGGCGAACTCCGTAGAGGAAAAGAGGATGAATGGCCGCCGAAAACAAAGCAGGGCGATAAAGCCGGAGAGTTTACCTGTAAATACCCTGTTACCAGGCGCGCTTGGAACTGACCGCTGATGAACATGCACTCAAAACAGGTCCCAGCTGAAGGTGGGATACCTATGAACTGTTTGAAGGATAAATTGAATATGATTGAAACTAATCCCGGTGGTGATCACCTTCGTTACTCGTTCACCTTACCTCCCCTACATCATCAGACGCCGGAAAGAAAAAGCGAGTCAAAGGAAAAGCCAATGACTCCCAGGGAAGTGCTTGAAAGTGTGACCAATGGAAAGCGCGATCAAAAACTGGCTGAGGCTGGCGCTGATTACGCGCGGTTTATGGTCAACTGGTTCGATTCCGGAAAACCCACATCATAAGGAGCCGATGCAGGAGTGCTCATCGGCATTGTCTGCCAATCAGTAGGGCCTGCTTTAACGCCTTCGTGAACCTTTAGACGGTGGATGTCCTTTGATTGATTATTTCCACGCCCCACGCGGGAATATTCAAAGGAGGGTGTCCACCCTGGATGCGGCCCGCCGCTCCGTCGGCGAGGGTGGTGGCGTTGCTGATCAAATGCACGTCCTGCAATTTTAACGGGCTCTGGATTGCTGGCCTTTAACAATGCAGGTCCCCAGGCAGCACGAGTCAAATCTGGGAGGGCTTATTTGGGATACAGCGGCGGCAAACTGGTGGTGTCCGTCGCCGGGTCCTGCTCGCGCTCGGCCATGGGGATGGCCTTGACCGCACGCCACAGCTCTTCGCCCAGCCAGTATTGACCGCTTTCGCTGTACAGCGCGCCATTGAGCCCATCCAATGCATCCGACAACGGCACGAACCGTGCCGCCATATCCGCCAACGTTTCCGGCTGTTGCCGCGCCCAGGCATCCAGCGCCTGGCGGGTGGCCTGGGGGTCGTTGGCCTGGGTGGCACGCTTGAGGTCGTCGAGCAGGGTGCGCGGGCTCGGGCCGGTTTGCGTGGCGCGCAGTACCGCCGGTTGCCGACGGGCCCGCCACCACAGGCCGAAGCCCAGCAGGGTGGTGCAGGCCAGGAGCAGGGTGCTGAGTTGCCACAGCCACAGGCGGCTGTCGTCCGGTGCGGTGATGATGGTTGGGGTGGCCGGCGTGTCCACCGCCAGGCTGGGGTTGTTGGCCACTTGCAGGGTGCGGGCCGGCAGGCTGGTGCGTTCCAGATGGTCCTCGTGGGTGTTCCACCACACCACCTCGACGGCAGGCAGTTCCAGGGCGCCGACCCGGTTGGGCACCAGGGCCTCACGGTCCTCGCGACTGCCGATCAGGCCACGGTCACTGGTCTGGTTGCCGAGCACCGGCTGGTCCGGGTAGCGGCGCAGGCCGTTGATGTCGGTGCTGGGCAGGGCCGGCAGTTGGGCGCTGGACAGGCCCTCGGCCTTGACGGTCAGGCTGCGGGTCAGGGAGTCGCCGACTTGTACATGTTCCGGCTCCGGGTTCCAGCTCTCGGTGAGCGTGAGGCTGCGGGCCGGCAGCCAGGGGGCATCGACGGGGTACAGCGCGGGCTTGGGCTTGACCGCCAGTGGCAGCGCCGCCGAACTCACATGGATCAGCTTGCCGGGCTTGGTGCCCTGCAGCGTGTTTTCCTGGGGCGGACGCGACTCCACCAGCGTGGCGCTGAACGTCTGCGACGGAATCTCCAGGGTGCCGCTGTGCTGCGGGTAGATCGCGTAGCGGGTTTCGATCACGCCATGGCGGATGCTGTTGATGACCTTTTCGTAGGTGCGCGACTCGCCCAACTGTTCGACACGGGCATCGGGGATCTGCAACGGCGTGAGACTGCTGTCGTCATACAGCGACACCGAGTGGTACACGCGCACGGTCAACAATGCCTGGGCCTGCACATAGACGCTGGTCTGGTCGAGGTTGGCTTCGACAAACACCGGGGCCAGCTCGGCGTTGGTGTCCTGGCTGGTGGTTTCCAGCACTTGCAGGCTGATCGGCTGGGTCGTGTACTCACCCACTTGCAGTGGCGGAATCACCACCGTGCCGTTCTGCTTGGGCAGCAGGGTAATGATCCAGCGCGTGGTCGCATGGTTATCGCCACCCAGTGTCGTGAGTTGGTTGAGCTGGCGCGTGCCGCTGACTTCGAATTGCGCATCCAGGGGCGACAGGTCGGGCTTGCCGAACTGGGTGACATCGCTGGATTCCACCGTCAGTTCCACCGTTTCCCCGGAATTGAGACGGTTGCGGTCGACGCTGGCGACCAGGCTGGCCGCCTGGGCGTGGCCTGCCGACAACGCGAGCAGAAGCAGAAGGGTGGTGCGGCGGCTCATCGAGTCTTGTCCTGATGCTGTTGCTGTTCGTACCAGAATTTGCGTCGCAGCAGTTCGCCGGGATTGTCCGGGATCTCCTGCAGCCATTGTTCCAGGGCCTGGCGGTGTTCACCGTCGAGGTTGGCGTCGGCAGCAAGCAGCGGCGGGGTGGTGGTGTGCTCATCGCCCAACTCGCTGCCCGGCACGTCGTTGCCAGCGGCTGGCGGCGGGGTGCCGGCCTGGGTATCGCCGCTGCCGGCTTCGCCCTGGCCCTGGGACGACTGCTCGCCACCTGTGGCATTTTGCCCAGTGGCGCCCGGTTGCGCAGTTTGGCCGGGTTGGGTGGTTTCGTCATCCTCGTTTTTTGCCTGCGTTTGCGGCTCGGGTTCTGCCTGTTCCTGGATCAGGGCTTCTACCAGGGCCTTGTTTTTCAGTGCCGGTTGCAGGTCGGGCTGGGCTTCCAGGGCTTGTTCGTAGGCGTCGATGGCCGCTTCGAGTTCACCGGACCTGGCCAGGGCGTTGCCGCGATTGTAGTGGGAATAGGCGTCATTACCCTCGGCAAACCGCTTGATGGCCTCGGCATAGTTGCCGGCCTCGTACAGGGCGACGCCTTGCCATTGGGCATCCTCGAAATGTTCGGCGGCTTCGGCGGGGCGTTTCTGCTTGAGCAGGTATTGGCCTTGCTGGTCCGGACGCAGCCACAGATCCTGGAATTCAAAGGCATAGCTGGGTTGGGGCGAGCCCAACAGCAGCAGCGGTAGAAAGAACAACCAGCCGCGCCGCCCGGCGCAGGCGGCCAGCAGCAACAGCGGCAGCAGCAGCCAGTAACCCTGGTCGGCCCAGGTGTCGAGGTGCAGCAACTGGCCGTTATTGCGCAGGGCTTGGGGCGGGTCCAGCACGCCGAGCTGGCGCAGGTCTTTATCGTCCAGGCGTGCGGCCCGGTAGCGTCCGCCCATTTCGCTGGCGAAGGCCTTGAGCGTCGGGCTGTCGAGGCGCGGTACCAGGATTGCGCCTTGTTCGTCCTTGAGGAATTCGCCGCTTTCCTGGGTCACCGGCGTGCCTTCACGGCTGCCGATGCCCAGGATCGACAGGCTCGGCGCCTGGTTGCCCTGCAGCAGCAGGCGAATGCCCTGGCGTTCCTGTTTGGACAGCGATGAGCCGACCAGCAGCAGGCGACCCTGGCCCAGGCCGCCATGCTTGAGCAGGTCCAGGGCTTTCTCCACGGCCAGGTCGGCGCGGTGGCCGGACTCCGGCATGATCGAGGGGCGCAGGGCCTCGAGCAGGTTGCGGCTGGTGGCCAGGTCGTCCGACAGCGGCACCAGGGTGTGGGCGCTGCCGGCATAGACGACGATGGCGGTTTGCGCATCGCTGCGCGCCTGCAACAAGTCGTAGAGTTTGCGCCGTGCCTGTTCGAGGCGGTTGGGCGGGCTGTCGGTGGCGAGCATTTCCGGGGTCAGTTCGAGCAGCACCACCAACGGGTCGGAGGGTTTCTGGCTGGTTTGTTCAACCCGTTGCCAGCTGGGACCCAGCAACGCCAGCACCGCCAACAGCCAGGCGAGGCCCAGCAACACCCATGGCGATTTGCTTTCGCGCCCGCTGCCACCGCTGAGCAGTACGGCGTGGAAGGCCGGCGGCAGGATCATCTGCCAGCGCCCGGCGCGCTTTTGCCGGTGCCACAGCTGCCACAGCAACCAGCCAAGCAGCGGCAGCAGCAACAGCCACCAAGGGCGGAACCAATGCGGCCACAGGGCGATCATCGACGCCTCCGCAGACGCAGGCGTTTAAGGCGCTGGCGCCATTCCGGATGCTGTTGCAGGAAGATCCCCTTGCTCGACAGTTTGTTGAACCCGCGTTGCAGAGCGTTGTTCGGCCAGCGTTCGTGGATCACCAGCAACATGCTCAGGATCAGCGCCAGGGCCAGCGGTCCGCTGTACAGCGCCTGCGCGGGGCGCGCCTGGGTGGGTTGCTGTTCGACGGGCTCGAGCTTGTCCAGTGTCTGCTTGATCGCTTCCAGCTCCTGGCCATCGCGGGCACGGAAGTATTGGCCGCCGGTGGCCTCGGCAATCGCCCTGAGTGCCGGCTCATCGAGGTCCAGGCTCGGGTTGACGCCAAGGATGCCCAGGGAACCGGTTTGCTCGGGGTCGGCACCGATGCCGATGGGGTAGATCTTCACCCCTTCTTCGGCCGCCAGGCGCGCGGCGGTCAGTGGGTTGATCTGCCCGGCGTTGTTGGCACCATCGGTGACCAGGATCAATACGCGGCTTTGCGCAGGCCGCTGGCGCAGGCGTTTCAACGCCAGGCCAATGGCATCGCCAATGGCGGTGTTCTTGCCGGCGATGCCGATGCGCGCTTCATCCAGCCAGGTGCGCACGGTGCGGCGGTCAAAGGTCAGCGGCGCCTGGAGATAGGCCTGGCTGCCGAACAGGATCAGGCCCACGCGGTCGCCTTCGCGGCCTTCAAGGAAGTCGCCGAGCAGGTGCTTGACCAGGTTCAGGCGGCTGACGTCTTCGTCCTGCCAGTGCATGTCGGGGAAGTCCATGGAGCCGGACACGTCCACCGCCACCAGCAAATCGCGGCCGCTGGCGGCAATCGGCAGTGGTTCGCCCAGCCATTCCGGGCGCGCAGCGGCGGTCAGCAGCAGCAGCCACAGCACCACGAAGGGCGCCTGTTGGCGCCAGCCCGGCAGGTTCACCCGCGCACGGCGGCGGGCCAGGCTTTCGAGATCGCCGAGGTAGCTGACTTTAAGGGCGGGCTCGCCGCTGTCGGCCGCCGGCAGGATGAACCGCATCACCCAGGGCAAGGGCAACAGGACGAAGATCCACGGCCAGGCGAACTCAAACATGTTTGCGAATCCAGGTGTCGACCGCTTGGGTCAGGCCGGCGATGGCCTTGTCGTCGAGTTTACATTCGGGTTTGTAGGCTCCCTCCACCAGCACCATCCAGCGCGTGAGGCCGGCGGCGGGGCAACGGTTGTCGAGGAATGCCAGCCATTTGCGGCCGTTGAGGGTATGGCTCTGGCTATAGGGATAGTCGTTGCGGCACAGGCGCTTGAGCAGGCCATTGAGCTGTTGCAGCCAGGCACCGGCGGGCGCGCCATCGTAGGGTTTGGGTATCAGCGCCAATTCCGCCAGGGCGGCGATGCGCAGCGGGTCCAGCGGTTGTTCGGCGCGGGCCAGGGGGCGTCGAGTCGGCAAGAAGCGGCGCAGCGACCACACCCCCCAACCCAGCAGCGGGATGACCAGCAGCAACAGCCACCAGCCCGGCGCGGGCGGCCAGAAGCCGATGGGCGGCGGGGCGATCAGCGGTTGCAGTTGGTCGAGGCTGCTCATTGCTTTTTAACCGGGCGTTGCGGGTTGAGGTATTCGCGCAGTTGTTCGACCATTTCGCTCTGGGTGCTCAGGGGCATCAGCAGGATCCGCAGTTTCTGCGCGAGCAGTTCCCAGCGGGCGATGCGCGCTTCGGCCTGGGCCTTGTAGGCCTGGCGCAAATCGAAGTTCAGGGTATCCAGTTCCAATTGCGCCCCACGCTGCGCAAAACGCAGCAGCCCGGCGGCAGGGAGCGCGTGGTCCAGCGGGTCGGAGATCGGCAACAGCAGCAAGTCGCAATGGCGTGACAGCAGGCTCAATTGCTGCTCGGCGCCCTCGGTGAGGGCACGTTCGTCGCAGATCACGATTACCAGGCTGCCGGGACGCAGCACTTCGCGGCCACGGCGCAGGGCCATGCCCAGGGCGTCGGCCTCCGGGCGGCTTTCGGTGTCCAGGCTCTGGTTGACGCGCACCAGGCGGTTGAGCAATTGCAGCAGGCTTTGCTTGCTGCGGCGCGGCTTGATTTCGTAGTGCTCGTTGTCGCCGAACACTAGCCCGCCGACGCGGTCGTTGTGCCCCAGCGCGGCCCAGCCGATCAGGCTGGCGGCTTGAGCGGCGAGCACCGATTTGAACATTTGCCCCGAGCCGAAAAACAGCCGGCAGCTTTGCTCCACCATGATGAAAATCGGTCGTTCGCGTTCTTCGTGGAACAGCTTGGTGTGCGGCTCCTGGGTGCGCGCGGTGACGCGCCAGTCGATGGTGCGCACGTCGTCGCCGGCCTGGTACACGCGCACCTGGTCGAAGTCGACACCGCGCCCGCGCAGCTTGGAGTGGTGCAGGCCGATCAGCGGGCTGCGCTGGCTTGGCGTGGAAAACAGCTGCACTTCGCGCACGCGGTGGCGCATCTCGATCAGCTCGCTGAGCGTGACGCGCACCCCATCGCTTGCGTTCATCGACTTCAAGCGACGGCAACGACGTCGAGAATGCGTTGCACCACACGGTCCTGGTCAATCCCGGCCGCTTCGGCTTCGAACGACAGGATGATGCGATGACGCAGCACATCGAACAGCACCGCCTGGATGTCTTCCGGGCTGACAAAGTCGCGACCGGCCAGCCAGGCATGGGCGCGCGCGCAGCGATCGAGGGCGATGGAGCCACGGGGGCTGGCGCCGTAGGCGATCCACTCGGCCATCTCGGGATCGAACTTGGCCGGGGTGCGCGTGGCCATGACCAGTTGCACCAGGTATTCCTCCACCGCATCGGCCATGTACAGGCCGAGGATTTCCTTGCGCGCGGCAAAGATCGCCTGCTGGCTGACACGGCGCTCGGGCTTGGTTTCGCCGTTGAGGGCTTCGCCACGGGCCTGTTGCAGGATGCGCCGTTCGACGGCCGCGTCGGGGAAGCCGATCTTGACGTGCATCAGGAAGCGGTCGAGCTGGGCTTCGGGCAGCGGGTAGGTGCCTTCCTGCTCGATGGGGTTCTGCGTGGCCATCACCAGAAACAGCGGGGACAGGTCGTAGGTACTGCGCCCGACGCTGACCTGGCGCTCGGCCATGGCCTCCAGCAGCGCCGATTGCACCTTGGCCGGGGCGCGGTTGATCTCGTCCGCCAGTACCAGGTTGTGGAAGATCGGCCCTTGCTGGAACACGAAGCTGCCGGTTTCCGGGCGATAGATCTCGGTGCCGGTGATGTCGGCGGGCAACAGGTCGGGGGTGAACTGGATACGATGGAACTGCGCTTCGATGCCTTCGGCCAGCTCTTTGATCGCCTTGGTCTTGGCCAGGCCCGGCGCGCCTTCCACCAGCATATGGCCGTCGGCGAGCAGGGCGATCAGCAGGCGATCGATGAGTTTTTCCTGGCCGAGAATCTGCGTAGAAAGAAAGGTTCGCAGCGCGAGCAGCGCTTCACGATGTTCCATCGATGACGGTTCCTGGAGAGATGAGCCTGTGCGTCATGTAACAAACGACAGCCTGGGGCGCCTACTTTAATGCATGGCAGGGGGTGGCGACTAACGGCACGCGGGGTATTTTTAGCAAAACTTGTAGGAAAATTGTGTGAGAGGCACAAAGGGCGGTGAGCAGGCGTGCCCGCTCACCGCCTCTGCTTCAACGGCAGGGCACCCCGGGATGCCAAGGCTGGCTGTGCACGGCAGAGTTGAGATCCGGGCGTTTGTCGCGGCTGTAGAAGTTCTGTTTGTAGACCATGCCGTTGTACGCCACCGACTCTGCGTAGGTTGAATACACCTTGGTGGGCGACCACGCCGGAATGTCGCGGCAACTGCCCGAAGGTGGCGGGGCCTTGACGGTGATCGGTTTCTCCAGTCGCAGCGTACCGCCGCGCCCGTCACTGACCACGACACTGACGGTGACGCGGGTATCGCCGCTGACGGCAGGGGCGGTGAGGGTGACGCTGCGGGTATTGCCGATGGTGCCGGTGAAGCCGGTCGGGCGCGTCCAGGTGTAGCTCATCGGGTCGCCGTCAGGGTCGCTGGCGTTGGCGATGAAGCTCACGACCTGGCCCGAATCGACCGTTTCGCTGCCCTGCAGGCTGCCGACGGGTGGGCGGTTGGCGGGGGTGCCGGTGGTCACCGTGAGGGTGTGGCTGGCGGTTGCGCGGCGCTCGCGTTCATCGGTGACGGTCAGGGTGATGACGCGTGTTCCCGCCGTATTCGGGGCAATGAAGCTGCTGGACGCTTGCGCCGAAGAATCCGGGTTGAAGCCAGTGGCCGCCCAGGCGAAGCGCAAGCCTTGGCCCGTGGAGGAAGCCCCCGATAGCAGCACCGCCTTGCCGGCTTCAACACTGGAGGGGCCGGTGATCCTGGCGACCGGCAGCCCGCTGCCGCAGGTGCCCAGGCGTCGCCAGGGCTTGGCGGAGCCGGTTTCAACAAAGTTCAGATCGGGACGAGCGTTTTGCGTCCAGTGCGCCACTTGGTAGCTGTAACCGCTGTAGGAGACTTTTTCGCCGACCACGGCATACACCTTGCTCGCAATCCAGGGAGCGGCGCAGTCGCCGACCGGAGGCGCGTCAGGGGCCTTGATGGTGATGTTTTCCCTCAGGTTGAGGGTGTGGGTGCCGTCGGACACCGCCACGGAAATCGAGGTCAGGGTATCGGCGGTTACGGGCGGTGCGGTCAATGACAAGGTCGGCCCATCCCCGTCCGGAGGGGTAAACCCGTCGGCATTCCAGCGATAGGTCAGCGGTTTTTGCGTGGGCGATTGCGCATAGACATGGCCGTTGAACGTCTCTCCCGATTTGGCTTGCTCGGGGATGGCCAGCCGGCCCGTGGGCGGTTGGCCGGTGCCGTCGGCAAGCAGTTTGCGGATGGCGGCCTCCAGGTCCGGCTGCACGCCAATCTCGGTGCGGTTGCCGTTGGCTTGTGGATAGCCGGTTTCTACCAGGATCCTGCGCAGTTCCTTGGGGGCGAGGTTGCCCAGGCCATTGGCCCGCGCCACACCTTGCAGCGATGCCATCACCCCGGCAATGATCGGGTTGGCGGACGAGGTGCCGCTGTAGGTGTGGGTATAGGCGCTGGTGGGGTTGGCGGTGGTCCAGGTCGTCGTGGTGACGGAGCCGCCCCAACTGAACAGGTCGACGCGTCGGCCGTATTGGGAATAATAGGCTCTCAAACCGCTCGTGGGGTACACGGCGCCCGCGTAGATGCTGCCGGAATCGAATCTGTTGCGATCAAAGTAGCCGTTGAAGTAGGGGTGGTCCAGGTTGATATTGCCGTTTGCCGCAGCCAGTACGACATGCACACCTTTTTCCATGGTCAGGTAGGTAATGATGTCGCGTACCGTTCGGTTGTATTCCACGGGCATGTAGCAGTTATGGCTGCAACCGACTGCTGGAAAGGGCGTGTAATTCATATGCACGCCCAATTGCACCACATCGCCGGGGCTCAGCAGTTCGGCGGTTTGCAGCAATCGGCTGGGGCCATATTGCGAATAACCCAGTTGTGCATGGGGCACGATGCCGGTGGTGCCGAAGCCGTTGTCCCTGGAGCCGATGGTGCCGACGCTGGCCGTGTCGTGGTAGCCGGTGATGGCCCCTGCATCGACTTCCAGAAAAGGTTTGGGCAGGTCCACGTGGTTGTAGGCCCAATGATCGATCTCCGAAGAGATCACCCGCATGTTGTTGCCCTTGCCACCGGGTACGGTCCAGGCCTTCACCGCGTTTACACCGCCGATGTTGTAGGGCGGTACGGCTTGTCGGCCGAGCAGGTAGTACTGGCGTCCGGTATGGTCCGGTATGCCGCTGCGCGCACTGCCCGCGATGGGTTCGGCCTTGTCCTCGTGCATGCCCTCCACCACGGGTTCAAAGTCGACGTCTTCTATGACCGGGTCTTGCTTGAGTTGCTGGCGCAGTGCGTCAGCCTGCCTGTGGCTCAAGTGGCGGGTGTCGACGATGTAGTAGCGGTCCAGTCGATGCCGGCGCAGGGCTTCTACATCCGCCAGCGTGCGGGCCTTGCTCGGCGTTACCAGCGGCTTGATGTTGGGCACGCGGTGCTGGAAGGTGCTGGAGGGGTCGACGAGGTCCTGAAGATTTCGCGACCTGGATCCGTCGTCTTTGATCAGCAGGATCAAATGTGAGTAGTCAATGTTGGCTGCGGATGCCGCCAGCGCTGATGAAGCCGTGGCCAAAAGGCCAATAGCCAGAAACTTGCTGATGGATTTCATCGAGGCACCCGTGCAGTCACCGTTGCTTTGCTCAGCTAAGGCCGGAAACACGGGGCCGGGTACTGTTAGAAATAACAGTACCGACCAACGGTCAAGGGCATCGGTGAAGGCTGCGCCAGTGCGATTCAGGCGCGGATGTAGGTGCCGGTGCCCTTGAGAATGTTCTGCAGGGTCTGTTCCACTTCTGCCATCTCCGCTGCGGCGGTGGCGTGGGTTATCTCCAATTGGTCCTTGCCGCCCAGTGCATCGGCATCGCCCGCCGCCAGCTCTACCCGCAATGTCGTATCGCTGAGGGTGACTTTCAGCCCATCCAGGGTCGACGGCTCGTAGTCCCAGGTCAGCTCCACTTCGTCTTCGTCGGGGTAGCGGGTGAGCATGAACATCTCGCCGTTCCTGCCGTGGCAGCAGAGCATGGCCATGTTGTCTTCTTCGTCGTCGCACGGGGTGGCCATCAGGGCGTCGGTTTTCAGTTGCAGCATGGGGAATCCTGTCTGGGGTAGGGCGTTGCGTAGGCAATTGTGCCATTGCGGCGAATTTTGTGCTGCTTCCTGTGTCAGACCCAGTGCATGACCTGTCGGGCTCTACCAGTCATTTTCGGTACTCGGTGGCGGAAAAATAGCCGGTTTTTCTACCGGAAATTCCGGGTTGCCCAAGTCGCAACCCCAAGCCTGCGTACCGATGACCGAATATGTCGCAGCACCGCAAGCACCCGGCTTCCCACACTCGTTAAGCTGCGCAACGGATGTGCACGTGCCAGGCGCCTGACCTGCCCGTCGTACCGTCACCCGGCAAGGTGCGCATCTTATGGAAGTTGTATGTGACCTCATTGTCTTGTCCAGCTTCACCCACCTGTCACCCTGATTCGTTTATGGTGCTTAACTCGTTACCTGCGAACAGAGCTGACGGTCTCCCCACCAGGGGATAACACGCGACGCTTCCATCAATAACAAGCCCAAGCGGAGTACCACAGATGGCGTTCTTCACCGCAGCCAGCAAGGCCGACTTCCAGCATCAACTGCAAGCGGCACTGGCGCAGCACATCAGTGAACAGGCACTGCCACAAGTGGCGCTGTTCGCTGAACAATTCTTCGGCATCATTTCCCTGGATGAACTGACCCAGCGTCGCCTTTCCGACCTGGCCGGTTGCACCCTGTCTGCCTGGCGCCTGCTTGAGCGCTTTGATCACACCCAACCGCAAGTGCGGGTCTACAACCCCGATTACGAACGTCATGGCTGGCAATCGACCCACACTGCGGTCGAAGTGCTGCACCATGACCTGCCATTCCTGGTGGACTCGGTACGCACCGAGCTGAACCGCCGTGGCTACAGCATCCACACCCTGCAGACCACCGTGCTCAGCGTGCGCCGTGGCACCAAGGGCGAGTTGCTGGAAATCCTGCCCAAGGGCACCCAGGGCGAAGGCATCGAGCAAGAATCGCTGATGTACCTGGAAATCGACCGCTGCGCCAACGCCGCCGAACTCAACGTGCTGAGCAAAGAGCTTGAGCAGGTACTGGGCGAAGTGCGCGTGGCTGTGGCCGATTTCGAACCGATGAAGGCCAAGGTCCAGGAGCTGCTCGACGGTATCGACGCCAGCCCGTTCGGCATCGACGGCGAAGAAAAAGCCGAGATCAAGAACTTCCTGGAATGGCTGGTGGGCAACCACTTCACCTTCCTCGGCTATGAAGAGTTCGTGGTACGTGACGAGGCGGACGGCGGTCATATCGAATATGACGCCAACTCGTTCCTCGGTCTGACCAAGCTGCTGCGCGCCGGCCTCACCGCCGACGACCTGCGCATCGAAGACTACGCCGTGTCGTACCTGCGCGAGCCGACCGTGCTGTCGTTCGCCAAGGCCGCGCACCCAAGCCGTGTACACCGCCCGGCTTACCCGGACTACGTGTCGATCCGCCAGATCGATGCCGACGGCAAGGTGATCAAGGAGTGCCGCTTCATGGGCCTCTACACCTCGTCGGTGTACGGCGAAAGCGTACGCGTCATCCCGTATATCCGCCGCAAGGTCGCGGAAATCGAGCGTCGCTCGGGCTTCCAGGCCAAGGCGCACCTGGGCAAGGAGCTTGCTCAAGTCGTTGAAGTGCTGCCCCGTGACGACCTGTTCCAGACCCCGGTCGACGAGCTGTTCAGCACCGTGATGTCGATCGTTCAGATCCAGGAACGCAACAAGATCCGCGTGTTCCTGCGCAAAGACCCGTACGGTCGTTTCTGCTACTGCCTGGCCTACGTGCCGCGCGACATCTACTCCACCGAAGTGCGCCAGAAGATCCAGCAAGTGCTGATGGATCGCCTGAAAGCCTCGGACTGCGAGTTCTGGACCTTCTTCTCCGAATCCGTGCTGGCGCGCGTGCAGCTGATTCTGCGGGTCGACCCGAAGAACCGCCTGGACATCGACCCGTTGCAACTGGAAAAAGAAGTGGTGCAGGCCTGCCGCAGCTGGCAGGACGACTACTCCAGCCTCGTTGTGGAAAGCTTCGGCGAAGCCCACGGCACCAACGTGCTGGCGGATTTCCCGAAAGGCTTCCCGGCCGGCTACCGCGAGCGTTTCGCTGCGCATTCGGCTGTGGTCGACATGCAGCACCTGCTCAGCCTCACCGAAGCCAACCCGCTGGTAATGAGCTTCTATCAGCCGCTGGGCCAGGTGTCCGGCCAGCGCGAGCTGCATTGCAAGCTGTATCACGCCGATACCCCGCTGGCGCTGTCCGACGTATTGCCGATCCTGGAAAACCTCGGCCTGCGCGTGCTGGGTGAGTTCCCGTACCGCCTGCGTCATGCCAACGGCCGCGAGTTCTGGATCCACGATTTTGCGTTCATCGCCGCCGAAGGCGTGAACCTGGACATCCAGCAGCTCAACGACACCCTGCAGGACGCGTTCGTGCACATCGTGCATGGCGATGCCGAGAACGATGCGTTCAACCGCCTGGTACTCACCGCCGGCCTGCCATGGCGCGACGTCGCGCTGCTGCGTGCCTACGCCCGTTACCTGAAGCAGATCCGCCTGGGCTTCGACCTCGGCTACATCGCCAGCACCCTGAACAACCACACCGACATCGCCCGCGAGTTGACCCGGTTGTTCAAGACCCGCTTCTACCTGGCGCGCAAGCTCACCGCCGATGACCTGGAAGACAAGCAGCAGCGCCTGGAACAAGCGATCCTCACCGCCCTGGACGACGTCCAGGTGCTCAACGAAGACCGCATCCTGCGTCGCTACCTGGACCTGATCAAGGCCACCCTGCGCACCAACTTCTACCAGACCGACGCCAACGGCCAGAACAAGTCGTACTTCAGCTTCAAGTTCGACCCGCGCGCGATCCCTGAGCTGCCCAAGCCGGTGCCGAAGTTTGAAATCTTCGTCTACTCGCCCCGCGTCGAAGGCGTGCACCTGCGCTTTGGCAACGTGGCCCGTGGCGGCCTGCGCTGGTCCGACCGTGAAGAAGACTTCCGTACCGAAGTGCTTGGCCTGGTCAAAGCCCAGCAAGTGAAGAACTCGGTGATCGTGCCGGTGGGCGCCAAGGGCGGCTTCCTGCCGCGTCGCCTGCCACTGGGCGGCAGCCGTGACGAGATCGCGGCCGAGGGCATCGCCTGCTACCGCATCTTCATTTCCGGCCTGTTGGACATCACCGACAACCTCAAGGATGGCGCCCTGGTGCCGCCGGCCAACGTCGTGCGCCATGACGACGATGACCCGTACCTGGTGGTAGCAGCGGACAAGGGCACCGCGACCTTCTCCGACATCGCCAACGGCATCGCCATCGACTACGGCTTCTGGCTGGGCGATGCGTTCGCCTCCGGTGGTTCCGCCGGTTACGACCACAAGAAAATGGGCATCACCGCCAAGGGCGCGTGGGTCGGTGTGCAGCGTCACTTCCGTGAGCGCGGCATCAATGTGCAGGAAGACAGCATCACCGTGGTGGGCGTCGGCGATATGGCCGGTGACGTGTTCGGTAACGGCCTGTTGATGTCCGACAAGCTGCAACTGGTCGCGGCCTTCAACCACCTGCATATCTTCATCGACCCGAACCCGAACCCGGCCACCAGCTTCGTCGAGCGCCAGCGCATGTTCGAGCTGCCGCGTTCGGCCTGGACCGACTACGACACCAGCATCATGTCCGAAGGCGGCGGTATCTTCTCGCGCAGCGCGAAGAGCATTGCTATCTCGCCACAGATGAAGGAACGCTTCGACATTTCGGCCGACAAGCTGACTCCGACCGAACTGCTGAACGCCTTGCTCAAGGCGCCGGTGGACCTGTTGTGGAACGGTGGTATCGGCACCTACGTCAAGGCCAGCACCGAAAGCCACGCCGATGTAGGCGACAAGGCCAACGACGCGCTGCGCGTCAACGGCAACGAGCTGCGCTGCAAGGTGGTGGGCGAGGGCGGTAACCTCGGCATGACCCAGCTGGGCCGTGTGGAGTTCGGCCTCAATGGCGGCGGCTCCAACACCGACTTCATCGACAATGCCGGTGGTGTGGACTGCTCCGACCACGAAGTGAACATCAAGATCCTGCTCAACGAAGTGGTGCAGGCCGGCGACATGACCGACAAGCAACGCAACCAGTTGCTGGCGAGCATGACCGACGAAGTCGGCAGCCTGGTGTTGGGCAACAACTACAAGCAGACCCAGGCCCTGTCCCTGGCTGCGCGCCGTGCCTACGAGCGTGCCGCCGAGTACAAGCGCCTGATGAGCGACCTGGAAAGCCGTGGCAAGCTGGACCGCGCCATCGAGTACCTGCCGACCGAAGAGCAGCTCACCGAGCGCGCTTCTACCGGCAAGGGCCTGACCCGTCCGGAACTGTCGGTGCTGATCTCCTACAGCAAGATCGACCTCAAGGAAGCGCTGCTCAAGTCGCTGGTCCCGGATGACGACTACCTGACCCGCGACATGGAAACCGCGTTCCCACCGAGCCTGGTGGCCAAGTTCGGCGAAGCCATGCGTCGCCACCGTCTGAAGCGCGAGATCGTCAGCACCCAGATCGCCAACGACCTGGTCAACCACATGGGCATCACCTTTGTTCAGCGACTCAAGGAGTCGACCGGCATGAGCCCGGCGAACGTGGCCGGTGCCTACGTGATCGTGCGCGACATCTTCCACCTCCCGCACTGGTTCCGCCAGATCGAAGCCCTGGACCACCAGGTCTCCGCTGACGTGCAATTGCAGTTGATGGATGAGCTGATGCGCCTGGGCCGTCGTGCCACGCGCTGGTTCCTGCGCAGCCGTCGCAACGAGCAGGACGCCGGCCGTGACACCGCGCACTTCGGTCCGCACCTGGCCGCGTTGGGCCTCAAGCTCGACGAACTGCTGGAAGGTCCGACCCGCGAAGGCTGGCAGACCCGCTACCAGGCCTACACCGAAGCCGGCGTGCCGGAGTTGCTGGCGCGCATGGTTGCAGGCACGACCCACCTGTACACCTTGCTGCCGATCATCGAAGCCGCTGATGTGACCGGGCATGACGCCGCCGAAGTGGCCAAGGCCTACTTCGCCGTCGGCAGCGCCCTGGACCTGCCGTGGTACCTGCAGCAGATCAGCGATCTGCCCGTGGCCAACAACTGGCAGGCCCAGGCCCGCGAAGCGTTCCGCGACGATGTGGACTGGCAGCAGCGGGCGATCACCATTTCCGTCCTGCAAATGGCCGACGCGCCACAGGACATGGAAGCCCGCGTGGCCCTGTGGCTTGAGCAGCACAAGGACATGGCTGATCGTTGGGTCGCAATGATGGTGGAAATCCGTGCTGCGGTCGGCACGGACTACGCCATGTACGCGGTGGCCAACCGTGAACTGCTGGACCTGGCGTTGAGTGGTCAGTCGGTGCTGCAACCGGCTTGATGCCTGGGTAAAACCAATGTGGGAGGGGGCTTGCCCCCGATAGCGGTGGGTCAGTCATGTATGTGTTGACTGACACTCTGCTATCGGGGGCAAGTCGAATCGTCGCACCGCCCCTCCCACATTTGGATCTTTATTTATCTGGTGGTCAGTGGTGTTTGAGTAATTTGCTTTCCAGGTGATCCAGGTGC
This sequence comes from Pseudomonas sp. NFX5, assembly GCF_049132125.1. Classification (NCBI taxonomy): domain Bacteria; kingdom Pseudomonadati; phylum Pseudomonadota; class Gammaproteobacteria; order Pseudomonadales; family Pseudomonadaceae; genus Pseudomonas; species Pseudomonas sp. NFX5. Next base: position 20,465 of record NZ_JAFMZG010000002.1, on the reverse strand, counting down.
CGGGTCATCAAGCCCACCGCAGCAGTCACATCCCGCTGCTCAATCGCATCCACAATCGCCACATGCTCCTGCCACGCGCAATACGTGCAGGCTTTCGCTTCGTACTGGGCAATGATCAGCGACGTCAATGGCACCAGGCTGTTGAGAAACTGCGCCAACGGCGCGTTGCCCGCCATCTGCGCCAATTGCAGGTGAAACTCCCCTGACAACCGAATCGCCGGCCCACGCTGGTTGCGTTCCATACCGTCGCGTTCCCGTGCTATCAGCTCGCGCAGCTGGCGTATCTGCGTGGGCGTGGCCTGGGCGCAGGCCAATTGCACCACCGTGATTTCGGTCATGCGCCGCGCTTCGAGGATCTGCCGCGTCTGCTGGGCATCCGGCGCTGCGACCTGGGCGCGCTGGTTGGGGCGCAGGATGACCACTTGCTGGTGGGACAGCTTGGCCAGTACCCGGCGAATCACGCTGCGGCTGACGCCAAAGGTTTCGCCCAGGCCTTCTTCGGTAAAGCGGCTGGACGGGGCGATGCGCTGTTCGAGGATGGCGTCGAACAACCGTGGGTAGATGTCGTCCACCGAAGGCTTTTTACCGGCCACCAGGCGCAGGGCAGGAATGATCGGATCGCGTTGCAGGGCGTGGGCGGTCATGGCCTGTCTCCAAAAAATCAGTTGCCGAGATGGTCGTCCGGAATGTTCAAGTGAATGCCCATGCGCAGGCCTTCCTGGAGGATGTGCCGACGCATCTCGGCACTGGCCAGGGCGCTGTTCTTGTTGCGGATGGCGCGTACCACTGCTTCATTTTCCTGCAGGCGTTCCGCCAGGTGCTCGGGGGAATTGCGCAGTACCTGGGCGCTTTGCTTGAGGGCGGTGCTGGTTTGCTGCACCACGTTCTGGAAGATCGGGTTGGCGGTGAGCGCGAACAGTTCCTCATGAAAGTCGAGGTAAGCGTTCATGCCGGCTTCGGCGTCACCGGCATCCAGGGCTTCGCGCATGTCCATCAGGGTCAGGCGCAATTGGCCGACTTCCTTGCTGCTGATGGACTGGGCCACCAGGCCGACGATAAAGGGTTCGAGGGTGTAGCGCAGTTGCAGGATGTCTTCGAGGCTGGCATCGGCCACGGCGTCGCTCGATTGTGGTTCGCTGACGCTGGTTTCCAGCACGACCACACCTTTGCCGGGCATGGAGCGCACCAGGCCGAGGGTTTCGAGCACGATCACCGCTTCGCGCAGGCTGGGGCGGCTGATACCCAGCTGTTCGGCCAGTTCGCGCTGGCCCGGGAGCATTTCGCCCCGGCGCCACTGACCCTGCTTGAGTGCGGCGCGGAGTTTTTCTACGACTGAATTGACGACGGTTGAGGTGCTGATCACGTCGATGGTTCCTTGATGGGGCGAATCCAGTGTGGGAGGGGGCTTGCCCCCGATAGCGGTGGATCAGTTACAGATAGATCAACTGACCGTCCTCATCGGGGGCAAGCCCCCTCCCACATTAGCCAGTGTTGCCCATGAGACAGCATTAGAATTCCTGGTGGACCGGCACTACCGGCTTCCTGGCCTGGAAGGCATAGCCTTGCTGGCCGTCGAGCACCTTGTTGGCGCGTTGGATATCGATGTCTTTTTCCCAACGGGCAATGGCCACGGTGGCGACGCAGTTGCCGATCAGGTTGGTCAAGGCGCGACCGATACCCATGAACCAGTCCACCGCCAACACCAGCACCAGGCCGACCACTGGAATCGCCGGGATCGCCGTGAGCGTCGCCGCCAGGATCACCAGGGCCGAGCCGGGAATACCGTGGGCGCCCTTGGAGGTGATCAGCGACACCAGCAGGATGGTCAGCAGATCGGTCATCGACAGCGGCGTGCCGGTGGCATTGGCGATAAACACGATGGCCAGGGTCAGGTAGATCGAGAAACCGTCGAGGTTGAACGAGTACCCGGTGGGAATCACCAGGCCCACGGTGGAGCTGCCGATGCCCAGGTGTTCGAGTTTGCGCATGACCTGCGGCAGCACCGCGTCGGAGGAAGCGGTGCCCATCACGATCAGCAGTTCTTCACGCAGGTACTTGAGCAGCGGCAGCATGCGCAGGCCTGACAGGCGCATCACCACGCCGAGGATCAGCGCGACGAAGGCAAGGCAGGTCAGGTAGAACAGGCCCACCAGGCTGCCCAGGTGTTGCAGGGAGTCCAGCCCGTAGGTGCTGGTGGTGAAGGCGATCGCACCAAACACGCCGATGGGCGCCAGGCGCACGATCATGCCCATGATGCGGAAAATCACATGGCTCAGTTCATTGATCAGCCGAGTGATACCGGAGGCCGCTTCGCCCACCAGGTTCAACGCGCTGCCGAACAGCACCGAAAACAGCAGCACTTGCAGGACATTGTTGTCGGCAAAGGCGCCGATCACCGAGTTGGGGATCAGGTCCATCAGGAACTGGCTGGTGCCCTTGATGTGCTGGCCCTTGTCGGCCAGTTCATTGAGACCGGCGGAGGAGAGCTGTTCCAGATGGATATTGGCGCCGGTGCCGATCCCGGTGCTGAAGGCCATGACCAGGCCGATCACCAGGGCGATGGTGGTGAGCACTTCAAAGTAGATCACCGACTTGAGGCCGATGCGCCCGACCTTCTTCAAGTCGCCGGCCCCGGAAATACCACTGACCACCACGCAGAACACGATCAGGCCGATCAGCATCTTGATCAGCTTGATAAAGCCGTCACCCAGGGGTTTGAGTTGCGAGGAGAATTCGGGAAGGGCCAGGCCGCACACGATGCCGAGCATCAGGCCAATCACGACTTGCAGGAAAATCGAACGCGAGCACCATCTGAGCATGGGAGGGATCTCTATTCGGTGCCCCGGTGGTTCCAGGGCTTAATTGTTGTGGTCATACCGGTAAGTCCAGTGCGTCGCCAGTCTAGGCCAGGTATTTTTGAAATCACAAGTAAAAATTCGGCGGTTGGCAGGTCCCGGTCTGACCAGTTGGTCGCGAAGGTTGATGCTTGAGCGGTTGGCGGGGCGCAAATTTTTTCGCTTATCATCCGCCGCCTGGCACATGAGGTGATGGATGGACAAACCAGGACTGACCACTGACGACACCGGGCTGACCCACTGCACCTGGCGTACGACCGCGCCGGAATACCTCCGTTATCACGACCACGAGTGGGGCGTACCGGTGGCGGATGATGTTCAGCTGTACGAGAAGATCTGCCTGGAAGGCTTCCAGGCCGGCATGGCCTGGATCACCATCCTGCGCAAGCGCGAGCCGTTCAGGGCGGCATTCGACGGTTTTGATTTTCGCCGGGTGGCGCAGTACGGCGAGGCAGATATCGCGCGGTTGATGCAGGATCCGGGCATCGTGCGTAATCGGGCGAAGATCGTTTCCACCATCAACAACGCCCGCCGGGCGTGCGAGCTGGTGGCTGAAACCGGCTCGCTGGCGCAGTGGTTATGGGCGTTCGAACCCGGCCCTGAAGAGCGCCCGGCAGTGGTGGACCTGGCTTACTGGACGGGCAATCCCACCTCGCCGGCCTCGGTGCGCCTGTCCAAGGCCTTGAAGAAACGCGGCTGGACGTTCGTCGGGCCGACCACGATGTATGCGCTGATGCAAGCGATGGGGATGGTCAATGATCACCTTGATGGGTGCGTGTGCCGCCCAAAGATCGAAGAACTGCGTCGCCAGTTCAAGCGCCCGTGAGCCGCTGACGGTGGGAGGGGGCTTCACCCATGCTGCTGATTGGTGATGAGGCCAATCCCATCAATGGTCGAACGCAAGCCGGCTCGCCAGGTTTGCCGAGGCCAGCTCGATAAAGCCTTGCAGGGCCGGCAGCCCGAAGTGTGCGTTGAGCGGTTCGGCACCGGCCCAGCAGCCATTGACGGTCCAGAGGTCGGGGTCCACCGGGCTGCGCTGTACGGCGTAATCGAGGCAGCCTGGGGTGGCGCGCACGAGCTCGGCGATCTGCCGCAGGCGCTCGCCCAGTTCCCTGGAGCGCCCGGCAGCCGCGCGGACATGAACAGTGTTGAAGGCACGGTCGGGCATGGCGATGGTCTCCGAGGTCGGGTGTCAGCGCACAGGCTAGAGCCTCGACGCGCCAGGACCAATGACCAATCCCTCGGAAAACCCCCTAGCCAATCTGCTGGAGAATATCGCGCACCTTGTCCAGCGCCGGGTCGATGTCGAGGGTCTCGATGGCCCCAAACCCGATGATCAGGCCTGGGCGCACCGGCGTGTCGTGGAAGAACACGTCCAGCGGGTACAGGCCGACTTCCACCTGGCGTGCCAATTCCATCAGCAACGGGATATTCACCGGTACTTTGCACAACGCCGCCATATGGAACCCGGCGACGGTGGGCACCGCTTCGAACCATGGTGACAGGTCGCCCGCCAGGCGCTGCAAAATGCGCTCGCGGCGCCCGGCGTACACGGTGTGGCAGCGGCGAATATGCTTGAGCAAATAACCTTCGCTGATGAACTTGGCCAGTGCCCATTGCGGCAACGTGGAGCTGTGCTGGTCGGTCAATTGCTTGGCCTTGAGCACCGCGCCGTAGATCGCCGGCGGCAGCACCGCATAACCCAGGCGCAGTTCGGGCAACAGGGTTTTGGAGAAGGTGCCGACGTAGGTGACCACGCCACGGCTGTCCATGCTTTGCAGTGAGTCGGTGGGCCGGCCTTCGTAGCGGAACTCGCTGTCGTAGTCGTCCTCTATGATGATCGCACCCAGCTCGAAGGCCCGCGCCAGCAGCGCTTCCCGACGTGACAGGCTCATGGGCATGCCGAGGGGGAACTGGTGGGAGGGCGTGACGTAGATCAGCCGTGCGCCATCGGGGATCCGGTCGACCTGGATGCCTTGCTCATCGACGGGAACACCGATGACCCGCGCGCCCATCGCCATGAATAACTGGCGCGCAGGGCTGTAGCCGGGGTCTTCCATGGCGACGATGCTGCCCGGTTCCAGCACCACGCGGGCGATGAGGTCCAGGGCCTGCTGCGCGCCGTTGGTGACGACGATGTCGCTGTCGCGGCATTGGACCCCACGGGAAAACGCGATATGCCCGGCGATCGCGCTGCGCAGGGCCGGCAACCCTTCCGGCTGGCTGTAGAACCCGCTGTCCCGGGCGATGCGCCGCAACGCGTCCTGGGTGCAGCGCCGCCATTCATCCTGGGGGAACTGGTTGCGGCTGGTGGCGCCGCCGATAAATTCGTAGCGCAACGTGCTGTCGCGAGTGGGGTGGCGCATGGGCGAGGGCAGTGACTGCCACTTCGCCAGGTTGGCGGCGCAGGCCAGGTCGGTAGCAGTTTGCAGGCGCCCGGTCTGCGGCGTACGGGCGTTGACGAAGGTGCCGCGGCCGGTCTTGCCGACCAGCAGGCCTTCGTAGGTCAGGGTCGCGTAGGTGTCGGATACGGTCTTGCGGGATACCCCCAGTTGTTCGGCCAGCAAGCGGCTGGGCGGCAGTTGCGCACCGGCGGCCAGGCGCCCGGAGCCAATGGCCTCGCGCAACTGCTGGTACAGCTGTTCGGCCAGATCCTTGCGGCCATTGATGACGACGTGCAGTTCCATGTTTTATCCCGGGGTCTTCGCTCTGCGCCAAGGTTACTCGCTCGCGAGGTGCGCTCAAAATGGTCCCTGGGTAAACCGTCGGATTGGCTATAGGGCTGACACCGTGAGAGTTCTAGGCTGAACGGTCATTGCCCCGAGAGCTGCCCATGGAATCCCGTCTGGACTACTACACCGCGTCACCGCAAGCGCTCAAGGGCATGTTGCTGCTGGAGGCGAACACCTTTGGCCTGTCCATCGAGCGGCCGCTGCTGGAACTCATCAAGATCCGCGTTTCGCAGCTCAACCACTGCGGCTTTTGCACCGATATGCATTCGATGGCGGCGCGTCAGCGCGGCGAAACGGAGCGACGCTTGTTCGCGCTATGCGTATGGCGTGACTCGCCGTTCTTTACGCCGCGGGAGAAGGCGGCATTGGCCTGGTGCGAATCGGTGGCGATGCTGCCGACTTCCAGTGTTTCGGACGAACTTTTCAGCGCCGTGCGCGAGGAATTCAGCGAACAGGAACTGGTGGACCTGACCATGGCGGTCTCCAGCATCAGTGGCTGGAACCGCCTGGCGGTGAGTTTTCGCCAGCAACCGCCGAATGCTTGAGCGGGATATTCACCCGCGCTCTACCTATGCACCCCAGGTTCATCCCTCAACACTTCAGTATCGACGCAGTGCGCACACAGGGTGTTCGCGTTGATAACGACGAAGCGTGCTTCGTCAGTGACTGGAGTGCCGTAATGGAAGAGTTGCAGGACGACGGCGCGTCGGTCTTACCGCTGCGTCAACAGACCTTGATGGATCTGGATACTGCATGGGGCCCGATGGGTATCGGTGAGACTTCGGTTGGCCGCGTGGCCCTGGATAGCATGGGCGCGCGCCTGGAGGGCGCGGAACTTGATGTGGAGCGGTATCGCGTCAAGGAAGCTGATCAGGCATTGATCGATCAGATCACGTTTTCTGCCGTGCACCTTAAAGCGTATATGACGTCCGCCAGCGGTGAAAGCTGTGACCAGGCCACTGCCGCACTGTTTGAACTGGCGTCATTGCGTTCGGAGTGGGCGCCCGGCATGTTGAGCCCGCCGGATGCTTCGGACGAGGCGATTGTCAAACTCGATCGATTGCTGCGGCGGGTACAGAGCGTCAACCTCAACGACGTGAGTGCCATGGAAAGCCTGCCCGGCTGGGCCGATAAGCTCAGGAGCGGGAGTGCGCAAACCTTGGGAGTCGGGCTGCAGCTCTACGGTTTTTACAGTGCCATTCGAGGCATAGGCGAAGCGCTCAGAACGGGGGATACGGGCGAGCTGTTGTTCGAGGGCGGCGCCTTTTCCGCAGAAGTGGCGTCCCTCGGTGTGGAGTTGGCGTTGGAGCGTATCGGCCAGAAAATGATGAGCGCCGGCCATACGGTTTATCGCGGATTCTGCGCATCACGCGCGGGGTTGCTGTTGCGCCGTGGTGCCGGATTGATCGCCTCGGTATTGACCGTGCCTTTTGATATTGCCCAGGCGCTCATTGCGCTTTCAAACGCGCTGAAAGCAAAAGGCAAACAGGCGCAGGATCTCTACGTCGAGGCCGGTTTCAGTCTCGTCAGCGCAACCCTCAGTCTTGCACTGGGCGTCTCGGCGTTGGCGGGCTTCGGCGCGGCCGGGCCCGTGGGCCTTATCGCCGCAGCGGTGCTGATTGTCGGCGCGCGGATTTATGCCGCGTGTCGAGTGGTGGATGAGATCGATGATTACATCGAGCTGAGCACCCTCGAGCGTCTGCGCACTGGCTGGTTCGCGTTTGCCGGTGTGGAGTTGGATGACAGCGTACTCGATCGCTACAAGACCAGCCGCGCGCGCACTGCCTACGCAGAAAGCCTCAAGGCCCAAGCCCGGGCATTGCTTGGCGCAGAGATGAAGAACAGTGTGCAGGCCATCGTCAATGGCAGGTTCGAGGTCCGCCTGCAGACGATACGGCACTGGAAACATCAATGGGATGAGCAGGCGGGTGAGGCGCCTCACACGCTGGTGCGTGAACCGGTCATCCATGAGGTGGATGACTACTTCGACGCGAGCAAGGAGGGGGCCGTCGATTTATTGCCCGAAGCCACCTGGGGGGCGAAGGGCCCCGAAAAAGGTGTGCTCTGGCTGCTGGGTGGCGGGGATGACTCGGTGTTGGGCGTGCCCACCCGCCCGAACCACTTTCGTTACAGCGGTGGCCGCAAGCACCTGGTGGGCGGCAGCCAGGACGACGAATTCATGTTCGAGGTACCGCCGGATACTTTTTCTGGCGCAGAAGGGCGGGTGCCGATCTCGGTGTTGGTGGGCGGTACCGGGGCTGACACCCTGAGCTTTCTCGGCGAGACGCCGGGGCCGCGTGCAGCAGGCTTCAACGTCAACCTGGGGGCGGGCAGCGTGACGTTGATGACCGACAATGGCCGCGACGGTCTCAAGTGCATGGGGTTGTGGAGCATTGAAAATGTTGCGTCCCTTGCCGGCGCTTCCAGCGTGATTACCGGCAGTAACGAGGCCAACCGTATTGTCCTGAAGGGGGAGTACGACCAGGCCCACGCAATGGCCGGAGACGACCAGTTGTTGATACAGCGGGGCAGCGCCAGGGTGAATGGCGGGCCAGGCGCCGATTACTTCGAGATTCTTGAGAGCGCCAAGGACGTGGTTATCGAGGAGGACGGCCAGCAGCGCAGCCTCATCATGCTCAACTGGCCCTTCAGCCGGATTCAACGCTGGTGGATCTCGGGCAACGCTCTGAAGGTGGCGTCTACCCTGGGGCTGGACGGTGAACTGCCGGGCCCTTGTGTCGGGATCGAAAATGTCTACACGCTACGCGAGGGTAAACGCCACCTGGCCAACGCGCTTTTCAGCTTTCTCACCCAGGACGGCTATCGAATAGCGCCCTTGTTGCCTGAAACGTTGGACCCGACCGGGGAGCCGCAGGTGAGCATGGAAGTGCTGGCGCCTCCCGGCCCCAGGATCTCCCCGATTATTCTGGGACCCGGTCAGTCGGTTGCCTTGGCGGCAGGCACGTCCAGTTACTTTGTCAGCCGCGGCTACGGGATGACGGCCATTGATGCGCATGCAAGCCAGGAACAGGGCCGATGCTGTGTGTATGTGGACTATGACAGCCAGGAATTGGCAGGGGTGTATACGACCTATCATGTGGCCACGCGACGCCGGAGCCACTTCGACTACCTGGATTACACGGACGCGAAGATAAAGTTTGAGTGGGCTGATGGCCGCACGCTGTATCTCGACGAATACGCAGCGCAACCCTCAGCGACGTGGACGAGCGTGGGCGGTTCATTACAGGCGTCAGCCTTGAGGTTGAAGGCCGAATTTGTCGTGGTGATGCGCGACGGTGTTTCGTACCGGCTATTACCGCCGGTGCAGTCTTACGTCAGTGATTTCGCCAGCCCGGGTTACAAAATCAAGGACGCAATGGCTTCTCTGAACCTGAGGTACGGGCACTACCCGTTCTTGAGGCCGCGCAGGCCTAAAAGCCTGAATCTGACCGCTCACTCACAACGGGTGCACCTGGGCGCGGCCCCTCACCTGGCAACCTGTGTGTTATGCGGACGGGGCGGGGTGTACGAAATCTATCTGACGTCCTGGGCGATCGTTGAGCTGTCAACACCGCAGGCGCTGAATAAAGAGTCCGATGCATCGACCTGGGACTTCTTTTGTACAGCGCTGGCGGAAGATATCCGGCTCGACAGCATTGTTGTCAGCCCCGGTCACATCAAGGTGGGCAGCGTGTCGATTCGGGTCCCCCGGTATGACGACCCCGACGTGCCCTTGGAAAACATCCGGATTCATTCAAAGGACGGCGGGCGTTTCGACGTCAGACTGGACCTTGGCAAGGTGTATCTCGCCAGGGTCGCTGCCTCGGGCAATAGTTCGATTGCGCAACTGTTGAAGTCCTTGCGTCACCACCGGCAAAGAGCCGCCGTGTTTACGCCAACCATCAACGTGACCGGCATCGGCATGGCCGATGGGACAACGGGCACCGTTTACTACGACGTCATGGCGGATTGCTGGAGGCTGGAGGCTGACAGGCATCGGCGGCTATCCAGTGAGGAGCTGGCTGTTTCAACCTGAACCCATCAGCAGCCGAGGTGGTTCTGACGGGTGGCTGAACAACATAGTCCAAGGACATTCTATGAAGCAATTTACTTCCCCTTCCGTGCCACCGGTTACAGGGCGTCCGGTCGATCGCCCCAGCGGCGCAGCACCCAGTGCGCGTACCGCGTTTCCTGTGGTTGATTTTGCCGGCGGGCCCCTGCCGCCTGAAGCGATACCCGTGCGCAACACGCCATCCGCAGCGGTTCCGAGCGCGACTTATCAGCGCATGACTGATCTGCCCACGCCCCCCGCCGTCACCCGAGACGCCATTTTCGCCGCCCTGGGTGACCCCATACCGGCGCCTGATCCCGCTACGGGGTTGCGTGAATATGATTCGCGCACTTACCTGAACCTGGACGACGGCACCACCGTCCTGGCGGTGCGCGATCCGCAGACCGGGGAATGGCGTGAAAGACCGCCGGATTCGCGTTTGCCACAAGGCCTGGCACTGCACCGGGTGCCGCAGACGAACACCTGGCGCAGTCACTCTGCGGCCAGTTCGTCCTCGTCTTCCCCGAGCCTGAGTCATAGCTCATCGGCGTCGTCACTGAGCCACAGTGCTTCGTCTTCCTCGCTGACCGCCCCACTGAGCAGTGTGAGCTTGTCGGCGACCCAGCGTATTGATCCGGTATGGGACCTGGGGCTTTACACGTTGCCGGTGAGTCCGGCCCCCACCAACACCCTGGCGTTCCCGGGCAAGAGAGCCTTCATGATCGGGGCTGAGCAATATTTTATGGATGCCAATTATGGCAACCCATCAGGTGCCGTGCCGAATGCGCTACCCCATCTGTTTGCTGTGGGGGCGGGAGGCAATCTGGTAAACGCCGGGCGTATCGAACCGGATGGCCTGTTCAGGTTAAACGACAACCGACATTATTTGCCGGTGGACACCGGCTTTTGCTCCGTGAGCTTCGATAGTGCAAGGCTGCGTTGGAAGTTGATGGAGGCGGGCGGGCATGGCGGGGCAGGGATTTTTATTGAAATGGGTGGCGCGCCCGATAGCTGGGTGCCGATGCTGGCTGTCGATCAACTCTCGAATCTTTTTCAAGCGGCGCGGAATATCAAAGGTTATGCCGGGCGTGTGGGGGCAGTCGATCTGCTCAACAGCAGTATCGACCAGCGGGTTTATCACTACATGCAGGGCTACTTGCGGCAAATAGTCGGGTTTTGCGAGCCGACTGTCCGCAGTGCGCCAACCGCGCAAAAAGGCCGGCTGATCGATGCCTATATCTGGCGCAATGGTTACCCGTATGACTGTCTGGCTTCCATCTGCAGCGCCTTGAAAAGCCGACGCCCATTGCCGCCGGGGATGCCGATATTCGATGGGTTTCAAGGTTTGGGCACGGTCAGTTGCTCAAAAGACGGAAACTTCAATGTGGCGCGTATCAGCCGAACGATGCAACTGCACTATCCCGACAGAAGACGGTCGGTGGCCGAAGAGAAATTACTTGAGACGTGGCGGGAAAAAGACGCTGCCCGGGACAACAAACGCAAGGGCGAAGTGAACGAAGCGATGTATGAGGCCCGGTTGACGGAAGATGGCTATACGGTACTTCCCGGCGGAACCTACGGAGGCGGACAGAATGGCTTTGATCGGGTGTTTGAAGGCCCGGCAGGCGATATCTACATTCTGGAAGCCAAGCATGTCAGTCATACCTCTGCCGGCGAGCTTGCCAACGTCAGCCTGGGAGGGACGACAAACTCACGTCAAATGACCGACAGTTGGGTGCGGCAAGTGCTGGCGTTATCCCAACCCGATACGCCGGCGGCCAGGCGCGTTTCCGACGCGTTGTGGCGTGGCCAGTTATTCAAGTTATTAGGCGCGACGTCCAAGGACGGCAAACTTGTCATGTTCAAGATTGACATGAGCCCCGTGGACTTCTAGTCGTGCCGGTATGCCTGGGAGCAAGCGCACCTGCTCCCAGGCACGTGTTCAGGACAGGAAGCCGCCATCCACATTCAGCGACACACCGGTGGTGTAGCTCGACGCATCGCTGGCCAGGTACAGCACCGCACCGGCCATCTCGCTCGGGTCGGCCACGCGCTTGAGCGGGATCTGCGCCAGGGCCATTTTCAGGATCGCGTCGTTCTTCACCAGCGCCGAGGCGAACTTGGTGTCGGTCAGGCCCGGCAACAGGGCGTTGCAACGAATGCCGAACTCGGCGCATTCCTTGGCGAACACCTTGGTCATGTTGATCACGGCGGCCTTGGTCACCGAGTAGATGCCCTGGAACACGCCCGGCGAAATGCCGTTGATCGACGCCACGTTGATGATGCTGCCGCCGCCGTTCTCGCGCATCAGCTTGCCGGCTTCCACCGACATGAAGAAGTAGCCGCGAATGTTCACGTCAACGGTCTTCTGGAAGGCGCCGAGGTCGGTGTCCAACACGTTGCAGAACTGCGGGTTGGTCGCGGCATTGTTGACCAGGATATCCAGGCGGCCGAACTGTTCGCGGATGCCGGCGAACACCTGGGTAATCTGCTCCATTTCACCGATATGGCAGGCAATCGCCGTGGCCTTGCCGCCGTCGGCGATGATTGCATCCGCCACATGCTGGCAGCCTTCGAGCTTGCGGCTCGAGACGATCACGTGGGCGCCTTGCTGGGCCAGCAGCTTGGCGATGGCTTCACCGATGCCACGGCTGGCGCCGGACACAAAGGCAATCTTGCCGTCGAGGTCGAACAGGTGGGTCTTGGACATTAGCGATTCCTTAGAGGGCTGATTTACCGATGACATTCAGGCTCATCTGCTCCAGCAGCTTGTTCATGTGGATGAACTGTGCAAAGCGTTTGTCCTGGGTCTGGCCGTGGAAGAAACGGTAGTAGATCTGCTGCACGATGCCGGCCAGGCGGAACAGGCCGTAGGTGTAGTAGAAGTCGAAATTGTCGATCTGGATCCCGGCGCGCTCAGCGTAGTAATCCACGAACTGGCGGCGGGTGAGCATGCCGGGGGCATTGCTCGGCTGGCGGCGCATCAGTTGCACCGGCGCCGGGTCGTCGGCTTCGATCCAGTAGGCGAGGGTGTTGCCCAGGTCCATCAGCGGGTCGCCGAGGGTGGTCAGTTCCCAATCCAGCACGCCGATGATCTGCATCGGGTTATGCGGGTCGAGGATCACGTTATCGAAGCGGTAGTCGTTATGCACGATGCTCGAGGTGGGATGGTCGGCGGGCATCTTGTCGTTGAGCCAGGCACGTACCTTTTCCCAGTTGGGGGCGTCGGGGGTCAGGGCTTTTTCGTAGCGGTCGCTCCAGCCACCGATCTGGCGTGCCACATAACCTTCAGGCTTGCCCAGGTCGGCCAGGCCGCAGGCGCGATAGTCGACCTGGTGCAGTTCGACGAACTTGTCGATAAAGCTCTTGCACAACGCCTCGGTCCGGGTGGCATCCAGGCCCAGTTCGGCGGGCAGGTCGGAACGCAGGATGATGCCGTTGACCCGTTCCATCACATAGAACTCGGCGCCGATCACCGACGCGTCGGTGCAGTGCACATAGGCCTTGGGGCAATACGGGAAACCATCCTTGAGCCGGTTGAGAATGCGGTATTCGCGGCCCATGTCGTGGGCGGACTTGGCCTTCTGGCCAAAGGGCGGGCGGCGCAGCACGAATTCCTGGCCGGGGTATTCCAGCAGGTAGGTGAGGTTGGATGCACCGCCGGGGAACTGGCTGATCGTGGGCGTGCCGCTCAGGCCTGGGATATGGGCCTTGAGGTAGGGATCGATCAGGCTGGCATCAAGTTCTTCGCCTGGGCGAATCTGGGTCGATTGGTCGTTAAGCGCCATGCTTATCCCTTCTGCTTATTCTAAAGGCGTCGGACTATTTCCTAATCTAATGCGCACCACCGCCCAGCGACAAGGTCGGGGCGGCTTAATAGGTTAGCGTGTTGAAGGGTGATCAGCCTGCCTGATCGGTCATTTTTCGGGCGCGGGCAGTACGACCGGGGTAAGCACCGGACGGCCGGCGAAGTACTCCACCAGGTTGTCAGCCACGCGCTGCACGGTGTCGTGGGCGGCTTCCGGTGACAGCCCGGCTACATGGGACGTGAGCACGGTATTGCTCAAGCGCTTGAGGGCATCCGGCACCTTGGGTTCATCGTCGAACACGTCCAGCGCCGCGCCACCGATACGGCGTTGCTCAAGGGCGGTGATCAGGTCGGCGGTGACCACCACGCTGCCACGGCCGATATTCACCAGGTAACCGTTCGGGCCGAGGGCGTCCAGGGCGTGGCGGTCGATCAAGTGGCGCGTGCCGGCGCCGCCGGGCGTGGCCAGGATCAGGAAATCCGAGCTGCGCGCCAGCTCCACGGCCGTGGCGCAGTAGGTGTAGTCCACATCATCGCGCGGCTGGCGGTTGTGATAGCTCACTTCCATGCCAAAGCCCAGGGCCGCGCGCTTGGCGATTTCCAGGCCCACCGCGCCGAGCCCGAGGATGCCCAATTGCTTGCCGCCCAGGGACGGGCGCATGACCTTGGGCCATTCGCTGCGGCGTACCGCTGCGTCCGTCTGGGGAATGCCGCGCACCAGCGACAACAGCAGCGCCATGGCGTGGTCGGCCACCGACGGCGCATTCACCCCGGCGCCATTGGTGACCACGATGCCGCGATTGCTCGCCGCCTGCAGGTCGACATGCTCATAACCGGCGCCGATCACGCAGATGATCTCCAGCAGTGGCAGGGCGGCGATTTCCTCGGCATACAGGCCCAGCGGGCCACGGGTCAGTACGGCCTTGATCTGGCCGCCGTGGGTTTTGATCGCCTGGGCGCGCTCGCTGGGTGTGGGCGCCAGGATCACATGAAAGTCGTTGCTCTCGATGATTTGCAGGTATTCATTGATGGTTTCAACCAGAACCAGAACAGTGGTGGTCATCGGAAGGCTCTTCCTGAAGGGTTTGAGGGCATCAGTATGCGGGATTTGCAGCAGGGCGCGTTTTGCCCGGGTAGAAAAAATCTACGACTGCAGGCGCAAGCACGCTTGCTCCTACAGTCTGTACCGGTCAGAACCGGACGTCAGCGGCTTTCACACTCAGCCCGAACGCCCCCGCCAGCGTGGCATTGTGATGCGCGATGATCGCCTCGGCCTTCAGCGCCGGGGTGTCCATGCAGGTATGGGCGTCTTCAGGCACGATCACCGAGAAGCCCAGCTCTACCGCCACGCGGCAGGTAGTGTCGATGCAGTACTGGGTTTTCATCCCGACGATCACCAGTCGATTAACCTCCAGGGCCCGCAGTCGTCGGGCCAGGTCGGTACCCAGGAAGCAACTGGGGCGGGTTTTGTCGAAGAGATGGTCGTGAGTCTCGTCTACCTGCAGCCCTTGCCACAGTTGCCAATTCGGACTGCCCGCAGCTATCGGCGAGCCCGCCGGGCCGGTATGGCGGGCGACCAGGATCGGCGCGCCGGCTTCACGGGCGCGGCCGATCAACGAGTTGATGGTGCCCAGCACGCGCTCCCGTTCAAAGGGTTTGTCGGGGCCATCGTACAGGCCGGTTTGCATATCGATGATCAACAGGGCGTCAGCCATGGTATTGCTCCTTGTGAGTGCCAGTCGACGGAGCAATAAAAAGGCCCCGTCCATTGCTGGCGGGGCCTTGGGTTGAATCTGGGTGGTGTCTAGCTCGAGCACCCACGGCAACCGCACGACCCGCCTGGAGCGGTCGTGGTGGTGGTGCGGGTGAGGAGCTGCTGGAAAAAGGTCATGCCTCGATCATGCTGGGACAGGGGCGAGGCTGTCAAATGCATCAGGTGCCGAAAAAGTTGCGCCCCAGCTGGAACAGGGGCGCTGCTGCCAGCAGGAGATCACTGCGGGGGGCTAAGTCGTGCCTTTTCCTGCTCGGCCTGAGCGATGGGCATGAAATTGTAGGTGGGGAAGAATTCCGTGGTGTAGACCCCCCATGCGGTGTTTTCAATCGCCAGGTTGACTTCCGCCAGGCGCGACGCTGGCAGGCGCAACACGACGACCTGCCCGATACCCATGGTGATGTTCCAACTCAGCACTTCCACCCCGGCAGGCGGGAACACCTTGTGAAATTCCTGCTTGGCCAGTTGTTGTTTCAATTCGCTCAAGGGGCGTGATTGATCGTGTTTAAGAAATACGGTCAACATGACGGCGTTTTCCGCTGTGGCAGCAGCGTTTTCTGCAGGAAGGGCTGTTGAAGTGTGTGCAATCGCTGCACCGGGTAACAGTGTCGCGGCCAGCAGTGCGGGTATTAACCGTTTGCGCATATTCATTATCAGGTGCCTTGTTTATTATTCGGTTTTATCACTAAACATGAGTGTTTAATCAGTTCGACATGACTGTCTTTATGGGGCCGGTGTAGGGGGCGTGTACCACATAAATTCGAACGGGCGGGTTAGTGCTGACCATGTCGCGCGACACTTCGCGGGAATAAGTGAATTCGCTGCTGTCGAGTTTTTCGAGTCTTCTGACAATGGTTCTGGTCGGGCCAAGGTCAGGGACCAGGATATGGGTCTTTTTATCGCCGGTGACCAGGAAGTAACCGCCGCCGCCATCGGCGTATTTCGAGCGGCCGGTATCGGTGTAGAAGAACTCATAGCGATTGCGCTGCGGGTCCCACATCGATATGCCTACCACCCCAGGGTAGCTGGCCTTGACGTCGGTGTCCGGCTCGCCTTCGATATAAACCCTGGTGGTCAGCCATTGAGGCGAGGACGCCAGTGCGTGAACGTCAGTGGCGTAACTTTCGGACGAACAGAGTAGGCCCGTGATCAATAATCCAGCAAAAACAACAGTAGGTCTTCGCATATTGGAGTCCTTGTTATTTTAAATAAGCATGTTGTTCTTCGATTGGAACGGGGCGATGTTAGTTGGGTTTTTGGCGATTGCTCAATGGCTATGTAGGGTTGTGTAACAATTGCAAAGGCGTCGTGGTTAAACTTTTAACTGGATACGAGAGATTTCTTTTTTTGCTGTAGGTGACTTCTCTAAAAGTATGGAGAGTCTATTGACTAGAGTCATGGATCGCTCTCGTCAATGGCGCCTGGCAGCCACTCGAGAAACCCGCGGCGGCTCCCCGAAACGACTGCCCAGGGCCGCGCTTGAGCCTCTGCACCGCATAACCGTTCCTCAGCTAAGTCTTTGCTTATTCACGAGAATCCCGGACAATCCGGCCCCTTCTATGGTCGGGGCGCTGCCTGTCAGGTTTTTCTGACTCGTCCCGGCCGTGTAAATGCGGAGATCCGACCGGATGAATGATCAGGCCAATAGCGTCGACGAACGCTATGCAACGACACCTGCAACCCTCTCAAGCTGGAGCCGCCAGGACACCACCTGGATGCTTGGCCTGTTCGGCACCGCCATTGGCGCCGGTACCTTGTTCCTGCCGATCAACGCCGGCCTGGGCGGCTTCTGGCCCTTGGTGATCCTGGCAGTGCTGGCGTTCCCGATGACGTTCTTTGCCCACCGTGGCCTGACCCGTTTCGTACTCTCCGGTCGTGCGGGTTCCGACATCACCGATGTGGTCGAAGAGCATTTCGGCGTCAAGGCCGGTGCGTTGATCACGCTGCTGTACTTCTTCGCGATCTTCCCGATCCTGCTGATCTACAGCGTGGCCCTGACCAACACGGTCAGCAGCTTCATGGAGCACCAGTTGCACATCATGCCGCCGCCACGGGCGTTGCTGGCGTTTGTGCTGATCCTCGGCCTGCTGGCGGTGGTGCGTTGCGGTGAGCAGGTGATCGTCAAGGCCATGAGCCTGATGGTGTACCCGTTTATCGTCGCCCTGCTGTTCCTCGCGGTGTACCTGATCCCCCATTGGAACGGCGGCATCCTCAGCACCGCCAGTGTGGTACCGGCGCCGTCCGCGCTGCTCAACACCCTGTGGCTGGCGATTCCGGTGATGGTGTTTTCGTTCAACCACTCGCCGATCATCTCGGCATTTGCGGTCGACCAGAAGCGCCAGTACGGCGAACACGCCGATGAGCGCAGTTCGCAGATCCTGTCCCGCGCGCACCTGTTGATGGTGGTGATGGTGCTGTTCTTCGTGTTCAGTTGCGTGTTGACCCTGTCGCCGGCGCAACTGGCTGAAGCCAAACAGCAGAACCTGTCGATCCTGTCGTACCTGGCTAACCACTTCAACAACCCGACCATCGCGTTTGCCGCGCCGTTGATCGCGTTCGTGGCGATTGCCAAGTCGTTCCTGGGTCACTACATCGGCGCCAGCGAAGGCCTCAAGGGCCTGGTGCTCAAAAGCGGTCGCCGCCCGGCCGCCAAGACTCTCGACCGCATGACCGCCGCCTTCATGCTGGTGGTGTGCTGGATCGTTGCCACGCTGAACCCGAGCATCCTCGGCATGATCGAGACTCTGGGCGGGCCGATCATCGCGTCGATCCTGTTCCTGATGCCGATGTACGCGATCCGCAAGGTGCCGGCCATGGCCAGGTACCGTGGGCAGGCGTCCAACGTGTTTGTCACGGCGGTGGGCCTGGTGGCGATTACCGCATTGATTTATTCGCTGCTGTCCTGACCCCGGGGCTCACGCCCGCAAGCCGATTCGCGTCCACCGCGAATCGGCTTTTTTTTGCCTGCGCAAAAGCTGACGTGGCGCAACCGCAGTCGGGCAATGAGGGCTAAGCTTACCCACGCTTTTTGCCAGGATGGGTTAGGCCGATTGAAGACTGAAACCGATGCACCCGTTGCCGTACCGTCGAACCGCATCCAAGACCTGCTGGCCGGCTTATCCATTGCCGGTTTGCTGCTGCCGGAGGCCGTGGCCTATTCCAGTATTGCCGCGCTGCCGCCCCAGGCCGGGGTGATCGCTTTGTTTGCCGGGCTGGTGTGCTACGGCCTGTTCGGCAGCAGCCGTTTTGCGATTGTCTCGGCCACTTCGTCGTCGGCGGCCGTGCTGGCGGCGGCCACGGCGAGCCTGGCGGGTGACGACCCGGCGCTGAGGCTGTCCCTGGCCTTCGGGCTGGTGTTGCTCACCGGGGTGTTTTTCCTGTTGGCCGGGCTGTTCAAGCTCGGCGGCGTCACCTCGTTTATCGCCAAGCCGGTGTTGCGTGGCTTCGCCTTCGGCCTGGCGCTGACCATCATCCTCAAGCAATTGGCCGGTGTGGTGGGTGTGCACCTCACCGATAACAACCTGATCCGTTTTCTGCCGCAGTTGCTGGAACAGCTGCCGCGCTGGAACTGGCCTGCGGCACTGGTGGCGGGGCTGGCATTGCTGGTGCTGTGGCTGTGCGCACGCCTCCCGCGCCTGCCCGGTGGCCTGGTGGTCGTGGTGCTCGGCATCGTTGCCGGGCAGTACCTGGACCTGCAGGCCTATGGGGTGGCGCAGATTGGCATGATCGACCTGCGCCTGGAGCTGGGGCAGTTGCCGGTGCTGCCGTTTGCCGACTGGCTGCGCCTGGGGGAATTGGCGTTTGCGCTGGTGATGATCCTGTATGCGGAGTCCTACGGCTCTATCAGTTCGTTCGCGCTCAAGCATGGCGACCGGGTGTCATCCAACCGTGACCTGCTGGCGCTGGGCGCGGCCAACCTGGTTTCCGGGTTGTTCCACGGCATGCCGGCCGGTGCCGGGTATTCGGCGACGTCGGCCAACGAGGCGGCCGGCGCCTATTCGCGCCTGGCGGGGATTGTCGCGGCGCTGGTGATCCTGCTGATTGTGCTGACGGTGCTGCCCTATGTCGCGCTCACGCCGGAGCCGGTGCTGGCCGCCGTCGTCATCTATGCCCTGGGGCGAGGCTTGAGCGTGCAGCCGCTCGGGCGTTATTTCCTGTGGCGGCGCGATCGCGTGCTGGTGATCTGTGCGGTAACGGCAGTGCTGGTGCTGGGTGTGCTGGATGGTTTGCTGCTCGCGGTCGCGATCAGTGTGATGTTGATGTTGCGCCAGATGTCCTCAGCCGACATCCAGGTGCTGGGGCGCCTGGGTGACAGTCATGACTTTGTCGATCGCCAGCACCATGCCGATGCCCTGGCCGTGCCGGGGGTATTGATCGTGCGGCCCAGCGAAGCGCTATTTTTTGCCAATGCCGAGCGCATCCTTGGCGCGGCCTTGCGCCTGATGCGCCAGTCGCCGGTCGAGGCGGTGGTGTTGAGCCTGGAAGAATCCCCGGACCTGGACGGCACCAGCATCGAAGCCCTGGCGGCGTTTTTTGCCCAGGTGCGCGGGGAGGGCAAGCGCCTGGTACTGGCCCGTGTGCGGCATGACGCCCGCGAGGTGTTGCAGGGGCTGCCCGAAGCGCTCGCGCCCCATGTGCTGCTCAGTGGCTTGAGCGTCGATGGCGCGGTGCAGCTGGCGCTTGAGGTGGGTAAAGCGTGACGCGTGAGGCTTGCTCCAGATAGCGGTGGGTCAGTGGCAGATGCGTCAACTGACACTCCCTCATCGGGGGCAAGCCCCCTCCCACATTTGGAGCGATGTACATCAGTCGGCTCATTCTCAGGCTCAGGATCAGACGGTGGCGCAGCTGAAGGTATAAGGTCGCCTGGCGCGGTCGAAACTGTGGGAGGGGGCTTGCTCCCGATGGCGGTGGGTCAGTGGCAGATGCATCAACTGACACTCCCTCATCGGGGGCAAGCCCCCTCCCACATTTGGAGCGATGTACATCAGTCGGCTCATTCTCAGGCTCAGGATCAGACGGTGGCGCAGCTGAAGGTATAAGGTCGCCTGGCGCGGTCAAAACTGTGGGAGGGGGCTTGCTCCCGATGGCGGTGGGTCAGTGGCAGATGCGTCAACTGACACTCCCTCATCGGGGTGTAGAACCGTAGACATCGTTTACATCTGAAACCGGGGACATCGTTTACACATTTGAGGCCTGGACGCGGGTCATACCTCGTCCAAGCCTCCCCAAGGGATAATCACACAGGTAC
>NZ_JAFMZG010000001.1:0-39549 GCF_049132125.1 Pseudomonas sp. NFX5 | reverse complement strand
GCTCCCGATTGCGGTGTATCAGTGACGGATAAGCTGACTGACACACCGCAATCGGGAGCAAGCCCCCTCCCACAGTTGAACTGCGTTCATCTGGCTATTTGTGAGTCCCCATCCACTCCAGCGCCGTGCGCCACACGCAGATTCCGAGGAAATACGCGGACATCACCGACCACAACCCAAACGTCCACGGGTTGGTGTTGGGATAATCCACCACCATCAAGAAGCTGCAGAGCAACCAGATGGTGGTCACTGCGATATTGATCGGCATGAAGCGCTTGACCCGGAACGGGTGCAGGAACTTCATCGGCGTCACGGTCAGCAGGGCCAGGCCGATCACGGTCAGCAAGGTGACCCAGGCGTCCGGCTGGATGATGTATACGCACAAGGCCACCACGTTCCAGGCGGCGGGGAAGCCGACGAAGTAGTTGTCCTTGCTCTTCATGTTCACGTTGCAGAAGCAGAACAGCGATGAAACCAGGATCACCGACACCGTGAACAGGTGGGTAAAGTCCGGCAGGTCGATATAGCGGTAGATAAACAGGGCCGGAATAAACACATAGGTGAGGTAATCGATCACCAGGTCCAGTACCGAGCCGTCAAAGCTGGGCAATACCGTGCTGACATTCACCCGTCGCGCCAGGGAACCATCCACGCCGTCTACTACCAGGGCCAGGCCCAGCCAGAGCAGGCAGGCCTTGGGGGAGTTTTCCAGCAGCGCCAGGGTGGCCAGGAAGGCCAATACCACACCGGTGGCGGTAAAGCCGTGGGCGCCCCAGGCTTTGATTCTGGCTACATGCAGGGTCGATATCACGGGCGGTTCTCCAAAAGGTGAAACGGGGCAGCCGACAACGTGACGCTGTCGAGTCTGGCCGGGGAATGCAGGTATCGACCGGGAAGGGGGTCATAAGGTTCACCGCCCGGCGCATCACATAGCGTAGCAAGCGTAGGACGTTTCGGCATCAGCCTTGGCGAAACACCAGCGCCTTGAGGCCGCTTTGCGCGTCGATATCCGGAAATTCCGGCGGGTTTTCCAACCGTTCAATAAAGCGCAGGCCCGGTGCTTCGCGGGTGACGCCGTCGATCAGGAAGTCTTCGCCGAAGGCCGGGTCGTTCATGCACGCCAGGACAGTGCCCTGGGCCGTGAGTAAATCCGGCAGGCGACGCAGTACGCGCTGGTAGTCCTTGGTCAGCAGGAAGCTGCCTTTCTGGAAGGACGGCGGGTCGATGATCACCAGGTCGTAGGGGCCGCTGTGGGTGACCTTGGCCCAGGATTTGAACAGGTCGTGGCCGAGGAAGGTGACCTTGCTCAGGTCATGACCGTTCAGGCGGTGGTTATCGCGGCCGCGGCTCAGGGCGCCACGGGCCATGTCCAGGTTCACCACGTGGCTGGCGCCGCCCTCGATGGCCGCGACCGAGAAGCCGCAGGTGTAGGCAAACAGGTTGAGCACCCGCTGGCCCTTGGCCTGTTCGCGCACCCAGTTGCGGCCGTAGCGCATGTCGAGGAACAGCCCGCTGTTCTGCTTTTTGCCCAGGTCGATGAGGTAACGCAGGCCGCCTTCGGTGATGGTCAGCTCGTCGATGGCTGCGCCCACCAGCCATTCCGTGGTGCTTTGCGGCAGGTAGCGGTGTTGCAGCGCCACGCTGTGGGCGCCGGATTGGCCCCAGTCGAAGTCGATCAACAGCTGTTTCAACCCCTCCAGGTGGGGCGCTTCGGGCTCTTTGAACAGCGCGACCAGCACCACGCCTTGCAGCCAGTCCACGGTCAATTGCTCCAGGCCCGGCCAGCAGCGGCCACGGCCATGGAACAGGCGCCGGGTTTCAGCCGGCGGGTTGGCCAGGGCGGTGAGCAGGTGGGCGTGCAGGGTAGCGAGTGCGTCTGGGTTCATCGTTGAGCGTCGGTCATTGAGCGGGCGGCATTTTAAACACACTGGTGAGGTTTCGGGTTGTTTGAGCACAACGTGCTGGGAAAAAGCCCATGGGCAGTGATTCATGCTCAAAATTCTGCAAGCTGCGCCTGATAACAGGCAAAAAATCCTCAGGCACCGACATAAACTGGAAAAAAAGCCCGGAGGTGCCCATGAACGGTTTCGCGAGTGCAGTGAATCACACAGCCCTGGATCAACCAGAGCTCGACGAATGGCGTGACGCGCTGGCGTCGCTGGTAGCCAATGCCGGCCCTGAGCGCGCACGCCAGATCCTCGACCTGCTGGCCCGCGACGCCAGCGCTGCGCACATCGACTGGAAACCCCGCCACGGCACGCCCTACATCAATAGCATCAGCGTCGAGCAGCAACCGGCGTTTCCCGGCGACCTGGCCACCGAAGAGCGCCTGGCCTCGCTGGTACGCTGGAACGCCCTGGCCATGGTGGTGCGGGCCAACCAGGCCTATGGCGAGCTCGGTGGCCACATTGCCAGTTACGCCAGTGCGGCGGATTTGTTCGAGGTGGGTTTCAATCACTTTTTCCGCGCCCGCAATCACGACTTTGGCGGCGACCTGGTGTTCTACCAGCCGCATTCGGCCCCCGGCATTTATGCGCGCGCCTTCCTTGAAGGGCGCTTGAGCGCGGACGACCTGGCCCACTATCGCCAGGAACTCGGTGGCGCCAAGGCCGGGGCGCGTGGGCTGTGCAGCTACCCGCACCCGTGGTTGATGCCGGACTTCTGGCAGTTCCCCACCGGTTCCATGGGCATTGGCCCCATCAGTTCGATTTTCCAGGCGCGCTTCATGCGCTATCTGCAGCATCGCGGCTTGCAGGACACCGCCGAGCGCCATGTGTGGGGTGTCTTCGGCGACGGCGAGATGGACGAGCCGGAAAGCATGTCGGCCCTGACCCTGGCCGCGCGCGAAGGCCTCGACAACCTGACCTGGGTGGTCAACTGCAACCTGCAACGCCTCGACGGCCCGGTGCGTGGCAACGGGCGGATCATCGACGAGCTGGAGGCATTGTTCGCGGGGGCGGGCTGGAACGTGATCAAGTTGGTCTGGGGTTCGGACTGGGACCCCTTGCTCGCCAAGGACGCCGACGGCTCCCTGGTCAACACGTTGTCGAGCACCGTGGACGGCCAATTCCAGACCTTCGCCGCCAAGGACGGGGCCTACAACCGCGAACACTTCTTCGGCCAGAGCGCGGCGCTGGCCAGCCTGGTCGAGGGCATGAGCGATGAGCAGATCGACCGGCTCAAGCGTGGCGGCCACGACATGGTCAAGATCCATGCCGCCTATCACGCAGCGCGCCGGGTCAAGGGCAAGCCCACGGTGATCCTGGCCCAGACCAAAAAGGGTTTCGGCATGGGCGAGGCCGGGCAGGGCAAGATGACCACTCACCAGCAGAAGAAGCTCGATCGCGAGGCGCTGCTCGCGTTCCGCAACCGCTTCCAGTTGCCGCTGAGCGATGAACAGGCCGAGTCGCTGAGCTTCTTCAAGCCTGCGGATGACAGCCTCGAATTGCGCTACCTGCATCAGCGGCGCACGGCCCTGGGCGGCTACTTGCCCAGCCGTAGCAAGGCCGCAGCACCGGTGAACGTCCCGCCCGTGAGCGGTTACGCCGGTTTCGCCACGGCGGCCGACGGCAAGGAAATGTCCACCACCATGGCCTTCGTGCGCATGCTGACCAACCTGCTCAAGGACAAGGCGCTCGGGCCGCGCATCGTGCCCATCGTGGCGGATGAGGCGCGTACTTTCGGCATGGCCAACCTGTTCAAGCAGATCGGCATCTATTCCAGTGTCGGCCAGCGCTATGAGCCGGAAGACATTGGTTCGATCCTCAGCTACCGCGAAGCCACCGACGGGCAGATTCTTGAAGAAGGCATCAGCGAGGCCAGTGCCATCAGTTCCTGGGTCGCGGCGGCCACCAGTTACTCGGTGCATGGCCTGCGCATGCTGCCGTTCTACATCTATTACTCGATGTTCGGCTTCCAGCGCGTCGGCGACCTGATCTGGGCCGCCGCCGACCAGCGCGCCCGTGGCTTCCTGCTCGGTGCCACGGCCGGGCGCACCACACTCGGCGGTGAGGGCTTGCAGCACCAGGACGGCAGCAGCCATCTCACCGCCGCCACCGTGCCCAACTGCCGCGCCTACGATCCGGCGTTTGCCGGGGAATTTGCGGTGATCCTCGACCACGGCATGCGCCAGATGCTGGAACAGGATGTGGACGAGTTCTACTACGTGACCCTGATGAACGAAAACTACCCGCAGCCAAGCCTGCCCGCAGGCGTGGAGGCGGCGGTCATCAAGGGCCTGTATCGCCTGGAAGGCGCCGCTGACGCCCGGGTACGCCTGCTCGGTTCGGGCACCTTGCTGCGTGAAGCCCAGGCCGCCGCGCGGTTACTGGCTGAGGATTGGCTCGTGGCGAGCGAGGTGTACAGCGTGACCAGTTTCAGCGAACTGGCACGGGAGGCGCGGGAAGTGGAACGCTGGAACCGCTTGCATCCGCAGGCCGGCAAGCGCGTCAGTCACCTGAATGACTGCTTGCCGGCAGGTGCGCCAGTGGTTGCCGTGTCCGACTACGTACGCGCAGTACCGCAGATGATTGCGTCCTATCTGTACTCGAGCTACACCGTGCTCGGCACCGACGGGTTTGGTCGCAGTGATACACGGGCGGCGCTGCGGGATTTCTTTGAGGTGGATCGGCATCACATCGTGCTGGCGGCGCTTACCGCGTTGGTGGAGCAGGGCAGTCTTGAGCGGCACGTGTGCCAGCAGGCGATTGAGCGGTATGGCTTGCAGGTGGATCGCGCAGCTTCCTGGACCTGCTGATTCCCTCGGCAGCTGCTACGACGGTCACATGCTGCTGGCGATGAGAGGCTGACCGAACACTTCGCGTATAAACCCCGGGGCGATATACCGCTCGTAATGCGCCTCGGACAGCAGGAAAAACTCCCGGTCAATGGCATCGCGCAAATCCGCCAGGCTGCGTTCGCGAAACTCCGGCAACAACGCCAAGCCATAGGCGTCCAGCCTGGAAATCACCCGCGCGCCCCGGGCAATCAGCTGGTACGCCCAGCAATACGGCGACTGGTGCGGCATAAAGCGAATCTTGCGGTCTTCCAGTTGTTGGCGCAGGCGCTGGGGGTCGAACACTTCCAGCTTGCTGGCCATCACCTGCACCAGCAATTGCTCAAGGCGCAGCCATACCGCCTGCTTTTCCTCGGCGTTGTAGCCATTCCACTGGATCACTTCATGGTGATAACGCTTGCAGCCCCGGCAGACCAGGTCGCCGTAAACGGTGGAGCACAGGCCGACGCAGGGGGTCTTGATGGTGTGAGGCATTTTCAAGCCTTTGAAGAAAGTGTAAGCGGGTTTTGTCGGTGTTTCTTTATTGCCAGGTGGACAACGATGCCCCCAGTCCACTGAGAGCACCCAGCATGAAAAACCCGATCAACGCTTCAGGTTATTGGCTAAGCGCCCTGATGGTTGCTGCCCTTGCCGGATGTACCAGCCCACCCCGTGAAAGAGTCACTGCCATGCACAAACCCCTGGTTTCCCTCGCCGTACTCAAGGCCAAACCCGGCAAGCAACAGGCCCTTAAAGCAGGCTTGTTGAACCTGATCGAGCCGACGCGCACCGAACCAGGCAACCTTGACTATGTGTTGTTCGAGCAGCGGGACGAACCCGGTACGTTCTACATGCGTGAGGCGTTCAAGGACCAGGCGGCACTCGATGCGCATTTTGCGACGCCATACTTCCAGCGCTTCGCCGCAGCGGCGGATGACTGGCTCGATGAGCCTTTGCAGTTGATCTTTCTGGAGCAGGTCTCGGACTGAACCCCGCCCATGGACCGTGATGCTACGGTCCATGGGGCTGCGGGGTTAATCCCAGCTTAATGCGCCGCCGGTCTGATACTCAATAACCCGAGTCTCAAAGAAATTCTTCTCTTTCTTCAAGTCCATGATCTCGCTCATCCACGGGAACGGGTTGGTCGTCCCCGGATACTCTTCCTTCAAGCCGATCTGCGACAGGCGACGGTTAGCGATGAACTTGAGGTAATCCTCCATCATCGCCGCGTTCATGCCCAGCACACCGCGCGGCATGGTATCCCGCGCATATTCAATCTCCAGCTGAGTCCCCTGCAGGATCATCTGGGTCGCTTCTTCCTTCATCTCGGCATCCCACAAGTGCGGGTTTTCGATCTTGATCTGGTTGATCACATCGATACCGAAGTTCAGGTGCATCGACTCATCGCGCAGGATGTACTGGAACTGCTCGGCCACGCCGGTCATTTTGTTGCGGCGGCCCATGGACAGGATCTGGGTGAAGCCGCAGTAGAAGAAGATGCCTTCCAGCACGCAGTAGTAGGCGACCAGGTTGCGCAGCAGTTCCTTGTCGGTGTCGACGGTGCCGGTTTCGAACTTCGGATCGGAGATCGAGCGGGTGTATTTCAGGCCCCAGGCTGCCTTCTTAGCCACCGATGGGATCTCGTGGTACATGTTGAAGATCTCGCCTTCATCCATGGCCAACGATTCGATGCAGTACTGGTAGGCGTGGGTGTGGATCGCTTCTTCGAAGGCCTGGCGCAGGATGTACTGGCGGCACTCCGGGTTGGTGATCAGGCGGTACACGGCCAGGACCAGGTTGTTCGCGACCAACGAATCCGCAGTGGAGAAGAAGCCGAGGTTGCGCATGACGATGCGGCGTTCGTCGTCGGTGAGGCCTTCGGGGTTTTTCCACAGGGCGATGTCGGCGGTCATGTTGACCTCCTGCGGCATCCAGTGGTTGGCGCAGCCGTCGAGGTACTTTTGCCAGGCCCAGTCGTACTTGAAGGGCACGAGTTGGTTGAGGTCGGCGCGGCAGTTGATCATGCGCTTTTCGTCAACGGCGACGCGGGCGGAGGCGCCTTCGAGTTCGGCAAGGCCTTCGGCGACGTCGAGTTTGTCCAGGGCAGCCTTGGCGCGCACGATGGCGGCGGAGTCACTGGCGGTGACGGCGCGGGCTTCGATGGCGGCAGCGGCGCCGGCACCGTCGAGGCGGTCCATGTTGGCTTCGCTGGCATGGCCGGCGTTGGCGCCCTTGATCACGGCTGCACCGGTGTCCTCGTTGTCGACTTCATCCCAACTCAGCATTGAAATACTCCCTTCTGTTCTGGTTTGACGGCATGTGAACCCGTCCAAAAAAATCTGATTTGCAGGCTGTCAGGCATTGAAATACTGCGCAGAGTGTGGTCGGTGATTACCGATGCCGCACACTATGTAGTGGTCTGTTGTGGTTGTTGGCACACTATATGGTGTGTAACAGAGCTGGTCAACGCACAAGAGAGGATCGACTGTCGCAGGGCCAATCGAGCACGCTGAACACCCGCCAACGTGCTTAAGCTAAGTCTAAAAAGATATTTATTAGAGGTTTTTAAGATCGTTTAGCTTGGACGCTTCCAGAGAGTTCTGTTCAAGGAGCGAGCCGCAGATGGCCCACGTGCAGTCAATCACTACTTTGCCGTTGCTGGATCTGTCGCAGCTCGACGGCAGCCCGCAACAGCGCCAGCAGTTCCTCGACGAGCTGCGCCTGGCGGCGCGACATATCGGTTTTTTCTACCTCACCGGCCATGGGATTGACCCGGCGCTGCTGACGGAGTTACAGCAGCAGGCGCGGGCTTTTTTTGCGTTGCCCGAGACCGACAAGCTAGCGGTCGGCATGCTCAACTCGCCTCACTTCCGTGGCTACAACCGTGCAGCCTCAGAGATCACCCGTGGCGAGCCGGACCTGCGCGAACAGTTCGATGTCGGCGCCGAGCGCGCGCCCTTGGCGGTGGATCAATCTCCGGCAGCCTGGGCGCGGTTGCAAGGCCCCAATCAATGGCCGACGGCCTTGCCACAACTCAAACCGCTGGTGCTTGGTTGGCAGCAAGCAATGACGCAGATGGCCCTGCGCCTGCTGCGTGCCTTCGCCCAGGCCTTGTCCCTGCCGGAAAACGCCTTTGACCCGCTGTACGGCGACAAGCCCAACGAACACATCAAGCTGATCCGCTACCCCGGCCGCCATGCCGGGCAAAGTCGCCAGGGTGTGGGGGCGCACAAGGACTCCGGGTTCCTCAGTTTCCTGTTGCAAGACCAGCAGGCCGGTTTGCAGGTGGAAGTGGAGGACGGACGCTGGATTGATGCCGTGCCGCGTCCAGACACCCTGGTGGTCAATATCGGGGAACTGCTCGAACTGGCCAGCAACGGCTACCTGCGTGCCACCGTGCACCGCGTGGTGTCGCCGCCGGTGGGCAGCGAGCGCTTGTCCCTGGCGTTTTTCCTCGGCGCGCAACTGGATGCGGTGGTGCCGGTTTATGAACTGGCGCCCGAACTGCTGCGCGATGCCCATGGCCCCACCAGCGATCCGCGTAACCCTTTGTTGCGCGATGTGGGCTGGAACTACCTCAAGGGGCGCCTGCGCTCCCACCCCGATGTCGCCCAACGTTTCTATGCCGACGCCACGTTGCCCCAAGCGCTGTCCGCCTGATCAGGAGATCACTCATGTTGAAAA
Source organism: Pseudomonas sp. NFX5 (assembly GCF_049132125.1). Taxonomy (NCBI): domain Bacteria; kingdom Pseudomonadati; phylum Pseudomonadota; class Gammaproteobacteria; order Pseudomonadales; family Pseudomonadaceae; genus Pseudomonas; species Pseudomonas sp. NFX5. Next base: position 31,091 of record NZ_JAFMZG010000001.1, on the reverse strand, counting down.
AAGCCACCCTTACCCTGGCGGCGTTGCTGGCCTCATTCAGTGTGTCGGCTGCCGATCCGCTACGTGTGGCCGCCGATCCGATTCCCCATGCGCAGATCCTCGAATACGTGCAGAAGCTCGACCCGAGCCTGAACCTGAAGATCATCGAGATCCCCAGCGGTGTGAACTCCAACGAGTTGCTGGCCCATGGCGATGTCGACGCCAATTACTTCCAGCACCTGCCGTACCTCAACTCCCAGGAACAGGCCCTCGGCCAGAAGTTCGCCGTGGCCGCCACCGTGCATATCGAACCGCTGGGGATCTATTCGCGCCGTCATGTCAGCTTCGCCCAAGTGCCGGACAAAGGCACCGTCGCTGTACCGAATAACGTCACCAACCTCAGCCGTGCGTTGTACCTGTTGCAAGCCAACGGCTTGATCAAGCTCAAGCCCGGCTTCAATGACCCCGCCAAAGATCAGGCCACGCCCAAGGACATCGCCGAAAACCCCAGGCACTTGAAGATCCTGGAGATCGAATCGCCGCAAATCCCTCGCGCCCTGGAGGATGTAGACCTAGCGGTGATCAACGGCAACTTTGCCTTGGAAGCGGGCTTGGAACCAGCCAAGGATGCGCTGGGGCTGGAGCAGGCCAAGGGCAACCCCTACGCGAATATCCTGGTGACCACGCCCAAGCTGCTGCAAGACTCGCGTATCCAGAAGTTGGCCAACGATCTGCGCTCGCCGGCGGTGGCCAAATTCATCACCGAGAAATACGCCGGCTCCGTGATCCCGGTGGCGGTCGAATGATCGTTGTCGAGGGGGTCAGCAAAACCTACGCCGATGGTCAGCCGGCGGCGCTGGATAACGTGTCGCTGCAGATCGCCGATGGCGCGATATTCGGCATTGTCGGGCGCAGCGGCGCAGGTAAGAGCACCTTGCTGCGCTGCCTGAACTTGCTCGAACGGCCGACGTCCGGGCGCATCCTGCTGGATGGCCAGGACTTGACGCTGTTGAGCGACAAGCAACTGCGCCAGCAGCGTCAGCGCATCGGCATGATCTTCCAGGGCTTCAACCTGCTGCATTCGCGCAACGTGGCGGATAATGTCGCGGTGCCGCTGGAAATCGGCAACGTGCCCAGGGCTGAGCGTGCGGCGCGGGTTGATGAGTTGCTGGCACTGGTGGGGCTCAGCGACAAGGCTGCGGCGTTTCCCTCGCAGTTGTCTGGCGGGCAGAAGCAGCGTGTCGGCATTGCGCGGGCACTGGCGGCGCGGCCGTCGTATCTGCTGTCGGATGAAGCCACCAGCGCACTTGATCCGGAAACCACCGCGTCGATCCTTGAGCTGTTACGCGACATCAACCGGCAACTCGGGGTGACCATCGTGCTGATTACCCATGAGCTGGAGGTGGTCAAGGCGATCTGCGACAGCGCGGTGTCCCTGGCCGATGGCCGCGTGCTGGAAAGTGGCACGCTGCTGCAATTGCAGGCTGACCCATCATCGCGCCTGGGCCGCTCGCTGGCGCCGAGCCGGCAGGTGGTGAGGGCCGTATGAAAACCGACTGGAACGACATCCTGCAGCTGCTGCTCAACGCCACGGGCGAAACCCTCTATATGGTGCTGTTGGCCGGACTGTTCACTTTGTTGATCGGTCTGCCGCTGGGGGTGTTGCTGTTTGTCAGCCGACGCGACGGCCTGCTGCCTTTGCCGCGCCTTAACCGGGCGTTGGGTGGGGTGATCAACCTGGGGCGTTCATTGCCGTTTGTGGTGATGTTGATTGCGCTGATCCCGCTGACGCGTTTGATCGTCGGCACGACCTTGGGCAGCACTGCCGCCGTGGTGCCGATCACCATTGGCGCGTTTCCGTTCTTTGCGCGAATTGTCGAAACCGCCCTTGATGAGGTGGACAAGGGCCGCATCGAAGCCATCGTGGCCATGGGCGGTGATGTTCGCCATGTGATTCTCAAGGTACTGCTGCCCGAAGCCCTGCCGGCGTTGGTGGCCGGGGTGACCTTGACCGTGGTGATGCTGATCGGCTTTTCATCCATGGCCGGGGTGATCGGCGGTGGCGGGCTGGGGGACCTGGCGATTCGCTATGGTTACCAGCGCTTCAATAACCAGATCATGGTGGTCACGGTGATTGTGCTGGTGGTGCTGGTGCAAGGCGTGCAAAGCCTGGGGGACCGTTGCGTACGTTCACTGGCCCATCGGCGCTGAGCGGCTGCTCAAGGGGCGCCCACGGCCTCGAGTAACAGCGCTTCAAACACCTGCTGCACCCGTGGCTCATCACTGTGGGCCACGTTGAAACGCATCGAATCGCGATGGGCCGGGTCGTAGCCGAAGAGCGCGCCCGGCGCCAGTACCAGGCTGAGTTTCAACGCTTCCTGGGCCAACCATTCGCCGTTCACACCCGCTGGCAGGCGTGCCCAGATAAACATCCCGCCCTCATAGGCCATCGGCAACTCGCACCCGCAGCGCCGCAGCCATTGCTCCACGCGCCCGCCGGCTTCCATCAGGCGTTGGACCATGCGCTTGCGGTGCTTGGCGTAGCTGCCTTCGCTGAGCATGCGGTAGACGATCTGCTCGAACAGTTCCGAGGTCACGCCGCCGCTCATCAACTTCATATTGGTCAGGTTGGCGGCCAGTTGCGGCGCGGCCACCACGAAGCTGACGCGGGTGTTGGCACTGAGGATCTTCGAGAAACCCGACAGGTAGGTAACCTGATCCAGCCCGGCGAGGGTGGCCAGGCGTGGCGGCGGGTTGGGGTGCAGGTCGCCGTAGAGATCGTCCTCGACGATATGGCAGTGGTACTGCTGGGTCAGTTGCAACAGGCGAAACGCCTGGCTGGGGCTGAAGGAGTGGCCGGTGGGGTTATGCAGCACGCTGGTGGTCAGGTAGAGGCTCGGACGGTGTTCGGCCAGCAGTTGTTCGAGGGCGGTGAAATCGAAACCGTCGGGGCGGCGTTGGATGGTCACCACCTTGACGCCGTGCAGCGCCAGGTTGGCGTGGAAGTTGAAATAGCACGGTGCGTCCAGCAGCACCGTGTCGCCGGGCCTGGCGAGCAGGCGCATGAGCATGTCCAGGCCCTGCAGGGTGTTGGGGGTGGTGATGATTTGTTCCACCGGGACCGACAAACCGTCGGCATGCAGCTTCTGTTGCAGGGCCTGGCGCAAGGGCAGCAGTCCGGCGGGCGTGCCCAGCCCGGCGATGCGCAACGACGGCGTGCGCACCACGCTGCGCATGGCCTGGCGGATGCCCTCGGCGTCCAGCCAGGCTTCCGGCAGGTGGCCGCCGCCGGGGCGCAGCTCGCCGCCGGCGGTGACCAGCGGGCGACGCAGCACGCTGAGCAGGTCCTGGGGCAGCAGGTCGATCCACGCCGCCGAGACCGGACGCGTGCTGTCCATCGCCACGAAGTAGCCACGGCCCTGGCTGGAGGTGAGCAGGTTGCGCCCGCGCAGGCGGTCCAGGGCTTCGTTGAGGGTGAACTTGCTGACACCCAGGGCCTGGGTCAACTCACGCACCGACGGCAACTTGCTGCCGGGTGCCCATTCGCCGGTCTCGATGAGCTGGCTGAACGCCTCGACGATCTGCTGCACCTTGGGTGTGCCGTTCACAAACGCGATGGCGGGTATAAACATAAACCTTCCTTGTGTTTACCGGTGATTTTACCGGTGAAGTTCGGCCGGATTAGGCCTGACTTTACCTGCCTTATGCAACGCCGCTTGCCTAAACTGCACGCCTTCTCGTCTCAGGTCCAAGGCCATGACCAGCGCATTGACGCTCTCTTCGTTTCTCTACTTCCTGCTGTTTTGCGCCACCATGACCTTCAGCCCCGGCCCCATGACGCTGCTGCTGTTGAGCCTGGGCTTGCAGAGCGGTTTGCGCAGTTCGATCCCGGCGCAACTCGGTGCCAGTGTGTCGTACCTGATTTCCATCCTGATCTTTGCCGTGGGCTTTTCGGCACTGATCAAGGGCAATCTCGCCATCACCCTGACCATTCAGTTGGTCGGAGTGGCCTACATCCTCTATCTGGCCTACAAGCAGTGGACCGGCAGCGGCGTGTCGATCGGCAAGGCGGCTGCCGTGGAGGGCTCGCGCAGCCTGTTCGGCAAAGGACTGCTGACCGGCTTTTCCAACCCCAAGACCCTCATCATGTTCAGCGCTGTATTCCCACAGTTCGCCGGGGCAGGGGAGCACCGTGCGGCGGTGGATATCGCCATCCTCGGGGCGACCTTTCTGGTGCTGCAATTTGCCAGCGGTTGCCTGTATTGCTACTTCGGCCAGCGCATCAAGCACGTGCTGGAAAACCCCCAGCGCCGTGTGCTATTGCAGCGGATCACGGCGGTGCTGCTGCTGGGGGTGGCGTTGATGCTGGCCCGCGGTTTTTCCCACTGAATGTTTTGGCGGGGGAGTGAGCAGTGGTGGCTAATTGCTGGCGCCCTGATAGACTCCAGGCATTCATCCAGGATTACAGCCCTTCATGCCAGCCGTCGGAGGAAAAGGACTTCCGCTCGCTACCCGTTTGTATAAATCCCGCACCTTGGGGCTGACGCTCGGTTTCGTGTGCGTGGTGTTTGGCATGTACCCGCTGGATCCGGCGCCATGGGTGTGGGCCTGGATGGTGATCAACGCCTTTGTCTGGCCTGTCGTGGCCTTTCAGCGCTCGTTGCGGACTACCCATACGCTGAGCAGTGAGCGCCGCAATTTGCTGTTCGATTCGTTTTGCGGCGGTTTCTGGGTCGCGGCCATGCACTTCAACCCGCTTCCCGGTGTGACGACCCTGTCGATGATGACCATGAACAACGTCGCCATCGGCGGTCCGCGTTTCATGCTGGCGGGCTGGGCGGCGCAGGCGCTGGGCATCGGCACGTCGCTGTTGATATTCACCCCGGCCTTTATCGCCACGACCACCCCGGTCCAGCTCTATGCCTGCCTGCCGATTCTGATGGTGTACCCGCTGGCGCTGGGTTGGATCTGTTACCGCCAGGCGGTGACCCTGGCCCGGCACAAACGCGAACTGCTGGCGCTGAGTCGCACCGACAGCCTGACCGGCCTGCTCAACCATGGCGCGTGGAAAGACCACCTGGAGATCGAGTTCCAACGTTGCTGCCGCGAACAGCAAGGGGCCGCGATTGCGTTGATCGACATCGACCATTTCAAGCTTATCAACGACACCTATGGGCACGTCACCGGCGACATCGTGCTGCGCCAGCTCGGCAAAGTGCTGCGCCAGAACCTGCGCGCCACTGACCTGGCCGGGCGCTATGGCGGCGATGAATTCTGCGTGATCCTGCCGGGCATGCCGCTCAACCGCGCCACCGAAGTGATGGATGCGTTGCGCGATCGCTTCAACGCGTTGGCCTACGCCCAGGACCCGTCATTGCGCGCCAGCTTGAGCATCGGCCTGGCGCCGTATCAACCAGGGCACGCCGACTCGACCCGTTGGCTCAATGAGGCAGACCTGGCGCTGTATGAAGCCAAGAGCAGCGGGCGCAACCGGGTCAGTTCGGTGCAAGGCACTTGGTTGCGGTCGGTCTAGTGGGGTAGGGTGAGGCGGCACCCCAACAAAAAACAAGGATCGGTTCATGCCCTTCACCTTCCCGCGTACTTTCCTGGCCGCCACGTTGGCCTTGTCTTTTGCAGTCCCGGCCTACAGCGCCGAACCCCACAAACAGATCCAGGCCGACGCCGAGCAGTACAAGGCCCCGGCCTTGAAACTGCTGGAGCGCCTGGTGAATATCGATTCGGGCTCCGGCTACGGGCCAGGCTTGACCCAGGTGAGTGACATCGCCGTCGATGAACTCAAACAACTGGGCTTCACCATTGAACGGGTGCCGGATGCCGCCGCCAACAGCAGCCATGTGATCGCCACCCTCAAGGGCGACGGCAAGGCCAAAATCCTGCTGATGGCCCACATGGACACCGTGTTCAAGGAAGGTTCGGCGGCCGAACGGCCGTTTCATATCAAGGACGGCCGCGCCTATGGCCCCGGCGTGATGGATGACAAGGGCGGCATCGTCGCCGGCATCTACGCGCTCAAAGTCCTGAAGAACCAAGGGTTCAAGGACTATGCCCAGATTACCTTCCTGCTCGATGCCAGCGAAGAAACCGGTTCCGACATCGCCTCTGAACTGATCCGTAACACCGCCAAGGCCCACGACGTCACGCTGAACCTGGAGCCCGGCCGCCCAGCCGACGGCCTGGTGGTGTGGCGCAAAGGCAGTGCCACCGCCGTGGTCGAAGTCAAAGGCAAAGCCGCCCACGCCGGCGTCGCCCCGGAGCTGGGACGCAACGCCGCCATGGAAGCCGCGCACCAGATTCTGCAACTGGGCAAACTCGGCGATGAAGACAAGAAGACCACCATTAACTTCACCGTGATCAACGCGGGCGACCGCACCAACGTCATCCCCGACCAAGCCACCGCCAAGGCCGATGTGCGTGCGGCATTGCCGGAAGAGTTCGATCGGATCGAGAAGGACTTGGTGCGGGTCTCCGCCAACAAGTTGATCCCGGAAACCGAAGTGACCACCAGCCTCAAACGCGGCCTGCCGCCCATGCCGCAGACGCCGGAGTCGGACAAGCTGGTGGCGATTGCCCAGGGGATTTATGGGGAGCTGGGTAAAAAGTTGACCATTGAAGGCAGCGGCGGCGCGGCGGATGCCAGTTTGTCCGCCGGGGTAGGGACGCCGACGTTGGATGGGTTTGGGATAGTGGGGGGGAATATTCATACGCCGCAGGAGTATGCGGAGGTGGAGAGCGTGGCACCGCGGATTTACTTGCTGAGTCGGATGATTATGGAACTGAGTAAACGCTGATCAGGCTGGGAGGCTCACCTATTCAATTTGGCTGAGCCTTCATTCCTTGTGGTGAGCAGGCTTGCCCTGCGTGGACTGCGCAGCAGGCCAAAATATTAATAGCAAAGATCGTTATACGGCTGTTTTTTAAGTTGAATATTGGTTTTTTTGTAGGTGTTCATCAAACTTTCGAACTATGTGATTTAGCCATAACGGGCCTGAGGCCCATTGGTGTGGATAGTAGTAATAGCAATGCTGTATATGCAGTAAATTTTCTTGAAGGTCTGGCTCATTGGTATACGAATTTATCAGCTCTAAAATTTCCTGTTTTACTGTCATGATTATTTCTCTAGGCGAGTCCAGTAGAAATGTATCGATGACATCATCGGCCGATGAATGATCTTCCGCCCAATCCTGATTAAAGTAAGCACCAAAAAATTGTTGTAGCTCTGTTAATGGTTCATTCATTTTTCTGGGTATCCTGTTAGCAATAGATAGCCATCTGGCATTTTAGGAGCTCGTTTTATGACTAATAGGAACTTATAAACAGGTACGGATTTTGTTGCTCCATTTAGCATGCTTACCCCTACGGGTTGACTTGAGCTGCCTTTAATTAAGAGTTTTTCCTTGTTTCCACTTAAAAATGTAGTTATTTCTTGCTGGTGTGCAGTCAAGCTTTTGGACACTATAGCCTCAGCCTCTTCTAGAGTTTTGAAGGTGGATGAGGCTGGGATGTGCGGTTCTGATTCAAATCTTGCCGCTAACTGTTCGTCTGTTCGACCGACATGTTTTTCAATCAGGTGTCCTCCAGCCTTCTCGTGAGTAGTTAATACTCCAGGAGGTGCTTTTTTTGTTAAATCGTTTTTTGAATCCGGGCAATTTCCAATCTTACAGCTTAACCCTAACGGATCCACCCACCCCGTAGGATTGGGCACGTACTGATACGCGTTGATCCCACCCGCCAGCTTCACCGGATCAGGCGTCAGGTAACACCCAATATCCGGATTGTAGTAGCGATGACGGTTGTAGTGCAGGCCGCTTTCCTGATCAAAGTACTGCCCCTGGAAACGTAGCGGATTGTCGATTGTGCCTTTGTCGAGTCGGCTGATCTGGCCGTAGGCGCGGTAGTGCGCGGACCAGACGATGTCGCCGTCGGGATCGGTGAGTTCCTGCGGCGTGCCGAGGTGGTCGAGTTGGTAGTGATACGGCTTCGTTTCTTCTGGGTCGAAACCTTCCAACAGGGCCAGTGGACGAAAGCTGTCGGGTTCGTAGAGATAGCTGCGATGGCGGTCTGCATGGTGTTCGGCAATCAGCCTGTCGCCTTGCCAGAAAAACTCCGTGGTTATGCCGTCCACGGTTTTGCTGATGCGCCGCCCAAACGGGTCATAGCGATAGCTGGCGGTTTGGCCGTTGGGTTGGGTGATGCCGATCAGCCGATGCTGGCAGTCGTAGCGGTATTCGGTGACGAGTGCGTGCCCACGGCCACGCCGTTCACGGATCAGGTTGCCGAAGGCGTCATAGTCGTAGTGGCGGTCGCCCTGGATCATCAGGCGGTTGCCGGCGACGATGTCGGGGCCGGGGCGGTCTTGCATGAGCAGGTTGCCGGCCGGGGTGTGGCCGAAGCGTTCCTGCAGGTCTTGGGAGTGGTCGGCGCGGGTGAGGCGGCCTAAGGGGTCGTAATGGTAGTGGTGTTCGCCTTTGCGCGTATCGAGCAGGCGGGTGAGGTTGCCGGTTTTGTCGTAGTCGTATTGGCGTTGGTAGAGGTGGTCTTGTTGCTGGGTGATTGCGTGGGCGTGCAGGCGGTGCTGGTCGTCGTAGTGGTAGTGGCTGAGGAGTTGGCCTTGTTGGCGTTGGTGTTCCTGGCCGGCCTTGAACAGATGAGACGTCAGCAGCGCGCCGTTTAATTCGATGGTGGCGAGGTGGCCGCCTTTCGCGTGATTAAAAACCAGCCGATTGTTATCGGGTAGGCGCAGGTGTTGAAGCTGGCCGCAGGCGTCGTAGCCGTAGCGCAAGGTGCCCCAGCCCTGGTGTTCGGCGGTGAGGCGGTTTTGTGGGTCGTATTCGTAGGCCAGCGCCCAATGGCCGTCGTCGACGCTGAGCAGGTTGCCCTGGCGGTCGTAGGCATATTCAACAACGCTGGCGTCGGGCAGGGTTTTTCGTACGAGGCGTCCGGCGTGATCGCGCTCGTAGCGGGTAACGAGCTGACTGCCATCGTCACCGTGTTCGGTTTTTTCCTGCAGGTTGCCATTGAGGTCGTAGACGTAGGCCGTACGCTGCCCGTCAAACCCGGTTTCCTGCAGGATCAGGCCATTGGGGTGGTAGTCAAGTCGGTAGGTCTCGCCGACCTCGTTTTCGATCTCGGTCAGCAATAACCGCACGTTGTCGTAGCGGTAGTTGACCTGAGTGCCATCAGCGTTGATACGGCGACTGATCAGGTGCAACCCGTCGGCGTATTCGTAGTGGATGACGTGGCCCAGTTCGTCGCGTTCGGCGGTGATTTTTCCGTAGGGGTTGTAGCTGTATTCCCGACATGCACCGCCTGGTAATACGACGCGAACCAACCGGCCCACGCTGTCCCACTGATACTGGGTCAGCGCGCCATGCTCATCCTCGCGGGCCACCGGCCGGCCAAGATCGTCATAGCGATAACGCTTGATCCCGCCATTGGGCAACTGCTCCTCAATCAGTTGCCCCCGCTCATTCCACACCAGCCGATGGCAACTGTGATCCGGGGACCAAACCCCAACCAGTTGCCCGTATTGGTCGTAGCTGTAATCCGTAACATGTCCGTCGGGATCGGTCTTACGAATGACATCGCCCTGGTCATTGCGCTCGTACTTCCAGACCGCCAGACCCCGCCTTACAACCCGTACGAAGCCATTGTCATGCTCGTAGTACGTCGGCTCATCATCCCCGGGAAATAACGCCACCAACCTTCCGGCTTCGTCGTACTGATACGCCGTCACCGCCCCCAGTGGATCCTGCTCAACCGTCAGCCGGCCTTTGGCATCGTAGGATTTGAAATGCGAAGCACCGTCCGGATCAATCCGCTGCACCAGCCGCGCCCGGTCGTCATGGACGTACACTTCCTGACTGCCATCGGCGTTATGCAGCGTGACCCGGCCGTCGTCCCCCCAGGCATACCGCGTGTCCATCTGGGAAAAACTGGCCCAATGCCGGACACATCGCGCGGCCTTGCCGGACCGTTCCCACGCCCAGAAGAAACTCGCCCCACCGGCCAAGCCCCGCTCAAGAATCACGTGCTGATCGTCGTAGCGATAAACCTCGCTTTCACCTACCGCATTGGTCGCCGAGACCAGTCGGCCAGCGTCGTCATAGGCGTAGGAAACGACGGTCTGCTCGGTAATCCAGACATACGGGCCACGGCCTTCGGCCCGCTGCACCTGGTAGTCCACCGCGACGATGCGTGCCGACGCATAGCGCAGGAACAGCGCACACCCCGCACCGTTATCCAGCCGCTCGATCCGCCCCAGAAAATCCCGAGAAATCCGCAGCCGGTTGTCGTACGCATCACTGATCGAGACCAGCACACCGTCGCGAAAGTGATAAAACCGCGACGCCTGGGCCAACACCAGTTCATCCGGCGACGCGCCCAAATAGATCGCGGCTTCGGCCAAACTATTGGTGATGGCGGGTCGAGCAACAGTCGGCAGTGGAAACCCAATCGAGCGGTTCTCATGGTCCGTCCACACCACCGAATCGCCCGACACCGCAAGCCGATGCGCCAGCGAATGACTCCAGCCAAACCCCAGCCCGACATCCACTTCCACCGCACTGGTGCGGTACAGCCGGGTCCACTCAAACGGCAAGATCCCGTCTAAAACACCATCGGTGAGAGTGAGCAATTCCTCCCCGGTAACCATCGACACGGGGCAACCGTTGGTGACCGTCTTATCCGAAGAAGCCGCCGCATCTCCGCTCGGGTTCTTCCCCGAAACAGGCACATCATCGACAGGCTCCTGCCTGACCAACACCGTCTGCTGAGTCTTCCTGCGAGCTGCCGGCACGGGGTTTGAAACCATATGCTCCCCCGCCTTCAACGGCGCAATCGGTACGGTCTTGATCGACGTCGCAGGGCCACCCAGCAGAACCGGTCTGGCGAGTTCGACATGCTCATCCATGGGCGATTTTCCGAACTGCCCCGCCATGCGCTCCAACCATCGGCGCGCACGTTGAGACTTGATGCCGCCCAGCACGTTGGTACTTATTCGAACCGCCATCCCCATCCCGGCAGTGGCGAGGCACAGCAACAAGTTGATCAATACGTCGGCGCTGATTTCCCCGAGCAACTCGTTCATATAGGGCGGCGGCAACAGGCGCATCCAGCTGACCATTGCCGACAGATAAATGAACAGCAGCGGCTCGTCGCTGAGCACCAACAAGCCCTTGGCGAGGGTGTCGGCGCCGAGGCTCAGCAGCTTTTCAAGTTCGTCCGCTGACAGGTAGTGCAGCAGTTGTTCGGCATAGGCCAACGGGTCGCCAAGCCACTGGAACAGCTGCTTGACAGTGTCCCAGAGCGAGTAGAGCGCTTCGCCGAAGCCGCGGGCGTAGGCTTGATGCAGGGCGAGGTAACGCTTGGGGAGGCTGGCTTCGGCGTAACCCTTCCACAACGGTTCGAAGATGGTCTCCCATTCACTGCGCAACCAAGCGTCCAGCGGGGCGATAACCGACTGATAAGAGGCATACAGCGCCTTGAAATGGTCTTTGGAGACGTTGGGGTAGAAGCTGATCCGGTACTGTTGGTTGCGATCACACTCGGTGATTTCGAGGATGCCGCTGGGGCCGATGGTCCTGTGGATCGGCTCGCCCAGGGGACCGCCCTCTGGATCGATGCGTTGCACCATCACGGGCGTATTGCCAATGGGCACGAACCGAGCGCTCTGGAACATATGCACCAGGGTCAACGTGCCGTTTGCCTGGCACATTGCGGTCGTGCTGCTGGGAAGGATGGCGCGGTTGATCGGCGCGACGAGCGCCACGTCATCCCCGACCTTGAAGACCTGTTCGATATCCAGGGCCGAAAAGCTAAAGAAGCTTTCCGCCCAGGTCTCGTAGGTATTGAGGCAGCGCCCGAAGTCGCTGAGAACGGATTCGACGTCCCGCGTCTTTGAATCCATGGCGGCCAGCACCAGGTAGCCAATGGCTTGGCGGGTCACCTCGATCATGAAACAGCCCCGTCAACCGGGGCCTTAACGAAAACCACCATCTGCAATCCCTCGCACTGTGTATTCAGGCGAGGGACTTTGCAGCGGTTTTCAGGGCAGGGGAGTAGCGCTTATCCGGCGCTTACGTGGGGCGTTTCGACAATTTTTGTCTTCTCCCGCCCCAGCACCAGGCTGCACAGCGCCGGCAGAAATAACAGCGTCAACACCGTGCCCACCAGCACCCCGCCAATCAGCACGAATGCCAGGGACGACCAGAACACCGACAGCGTCAGCGGAATAAACGCCAGCGCCGCCGCCAGCGCGGTCAATATCACCGGCCGCGCGCGCCGCACCGTGGCCTCGACAATCGCCGCGTGGATCGCCATGCCATGTTCCTGGTTCTGGCGGATCTGGTCGGTAAAGATCAACGTGTTGCGCATCAGGATCCCGCCGATCCCGATCAAGCCCAGGATCGCGTTGAACCCGAACGGCTGGTTGAACAGCAGCAAGGTCGGCACCGCACCAATCAAGCCCAGCGGCGCGGTGGCGAAGACCATGAACATCACGCCGAAGGAACGCACCTGGAACATGATCACCGTGAGGGTCAGCAGGATCATGATCGGGAACAGCGCCGCCAGCGCCACGTTGGCCTTGGCGCTTTCTTCCACCGGGCCGCCGATGTCGATCCGGTAACCGGCCGGCAGCCGGGCGATCAGCGGTTGCAGGTCTTTGTACACGGCCATTTCCACGTCGGGCGGTTGCACGCCGTCGATGATGTCGGCGCGCACTTCCACGGTGCTCGCGCGGTTGCGGCGCTTGAGGATCGGTTCTTCCATCACCGCCTGGAACTGCCCGACCTGGGCCAGGGGCACCGACGTGCCGGCGCTGTTGGTCAGGGTCATGTTGTTGAGGTTGCCGAGGTTCTCGCGCTGGTTGCCCTGGGCCCGGGCGACCACGGACACGGTGCGGTTGCCCTCACGCACTTCGGTGATCGGGTTGCCGCTGAGCAAGGCGTTGAGCTGGGATTTGACCTCGTTGGGGGTAAAGCCCAGCAGGCGCAGGCGGTCTTGATCCAGCACCAGGCGATAACCACTGGTGCGCTCGCCCCAATCGAGAAAGGCGTCCTTGGTCAGCGTGTTGGCGGCAACGACCTTGCGCACGTCCTCGGACACCCCGCGCAGCACCTCCACATTCGGGCCGGACACGCGGAACACCACCGGGAAGGGCACTGGCGGACCGAACAGCAGTTGGGTGACCCGCACCCGCGCCGCCGGAAACTCACCGGCCGCAATTCGCTCACGCATGCGCAGCTTCAAGGCGTCGCGGGCGTGAGAGTCCGGCGTCTGCACGATCAGCTTGGCAAACGCCGGGTCCGGCATTTCGGGGTTCAGCGACAGGAAGAAACGCGGTGCACCACCGCCCACATAGGTGTCGACCATGCTGGTCTGCGGCTCTTGCAGCAGCGCCTTTTCCAGCTGCGCCGCCACCGCCTCGGTGCTCTTGAAGGCACTGCCGGGCGGCATATACACCTCAAGAATCAGCTCGGACCGGTCGGAGTTGGGGAAGAACTGTTTCTTCACCACGGCCATGCCCAGTACGCACAGTACAAAGGCAGCGATCACCAACCCGGTCACCAGCCAACGCCTGCGTACGCAGGCTTCGACCAAATCACGCAGCTTCTGGTAATAGCGCCCGGCATAAATCGCGTCGTGGCCACCGGGCACCGGTTTGATCTGCGGCAGCAACTTCACGCCCAGGTACGGCGTGAACACCACCGCCACCAGCCAGGACGAGATCAGCGCAAAGCCGACGATCCAGAAGATATTGCCGGCGTATTCCCCCGCACCGGACCGTGCAAACCCCACCGGCAGAAAACCGATGATCGTCACCAGCGTACCGGTGAGCATCGGTGCCGCCGTGGAGCTCCAGGCGAAGGTGGCCGCATGAATCCGGTCAAAACCTTCCTCCAGTTTCACCACCATCATCTCAATGGCGATGATGGCGTCATCCACCAGCAGGCCCAGGGAAATGATCAGCGCGCCCAGGGTAATGCGGTCGAACTCACGCCCGGTGAGCAGCATGATCACAAACACCACCGACAAGGTCAGCGGCACCGCCGCCGCCACCACCAGGCCGACGCGAAAGCCCAGGGCCAACAGGCTGATGATCATCACCACCGCCAGGGCGACGAAGAATTTGAGCATGAATTCATTCACCGCCAGGCTGATGTTTTTCGCCTGGTCGGAGACTTTGGCGAAGTTCACGCCCAACGGCAGGTCCGCCTGGATCCGGGCTTCCTCGGCCTTGAGGCTTTTGTCCAGCTCCAGACCGTTCCAGTGCTTTTCCATGATCACGCCGAGCATCAGCGCCGGGTCGCCCTGGTGACGGATGCGGTAGCTCGGCGGGTCTTCATAACCGCGGCTGACGCTGGCCACATCGGCAATGCGCAGCACGCGACCGTTGACTTCCAGGGGCACGTTTTCGATCAGCGCCAGGCTGTCGAAGGCACCGTCGATACGGATATAGGCGCGCGCGCCTGCGGTTTCGACAAAACCTGACGGGGCCACGGCGTTCTGTGCGGCGAGGGCGGCGAAGATCTGCTCCGGCTTGATCCCGAGGGTCGCCAGGCGCTCATAGGAGAACTCGACAAAAATCCGCTGCGCCTGCTCGCCGAGGATATTGACCTTCTTCACCCCCGGCAGGTTGAGCAGGCCCTGGCGCAATTCCTCGGCCATCTGCACCTGTTGCCGATGGGGCAGGTGCTCGGCCTCCAGGGCGTACAGGGCGAAGTACACATCGGAATATTCATCGTTGAAGAACGGCCCGATCACCCCGCTGGGCAGCCTCGCGGCTTCATCGCTGAGTTTTTTGCGCGTCTGGTAGAACAGCTCCTGGATTTCGCTGGGGCGCGTGGACTCCTTGTAGGTCATGCGCATCGACACAAAGCCCGGCTGGGCGATGGTCTCGACGCGGTCGTAGTAGTCCAGTTCCTGCAGGCGCTTCTCCAGGCGGTCGGCCACCTGCTCCTGCATCTCCTGGGCAGTGGCGCCGGGCCAGGCGGCGGTAATGGTCATGACCTTGACGGTAAACGACGGGTCTTCGGCGCGCCCCAGTTTGCCGAACGAGAAGATCCCGGCGGCGAGGATCGCAATGATCAAAAACAGCGTGACTGCGCGGTGCTTGACCGCCAGTTCCGAGAGGTTGATGCCGCGCATGCTCATTGGTCCTGTTTGCGGTTGAGGGCCAGTACCTGGGCGGGCAACAGGCGCACCGCGTCGCCGCTGTGCAACAGGTGCGCACCGAGGGCGACGACGACCTGGCCGGGGTTCACGCCGCTGTCGAGCAGGGCGTCTTCCTGGCCGAGGCTGGCGACCTTGACGGCGGCGAAGCTGACCTTGTCATCCGCGCCGATCAACCACACACCGGTGCCTTGCCCTGCATCGTGCAAGGCGCCGATCGGTACGCGGGTTTGTTGTGCCTGGCCGTCGCCTTGCAGGCGCACGGTGATGGTCGAGCCGAGGGCGAAGCGCTCGACGTTACCGTGCAGCACATAACGGGCGCGGTAGGTGCGGGTGGTGGGATCGGCGCTGGCCGACAGTTCGCGCAAGGTCGCCGTCACCGCCTGGTCCGGGGCGCCGAAGGGGAAGGCCAGGGCTTTTTGCGCGGCCTGGTCGCGCTGGTTTTCCGGCAGGTTGACGATGGCTTCGCGGGCGCCGTCATGGGCCAGGCGCGCGACGACTTGCCCTTCGGCGACCACTTGGCCGCGGTCCACCCGCACGTCGGTGATGATGCCGTCGCCATCGGCCTTGAGCACCGAATAAGTGCGGCGGTTCTCGATCTGGCTGGCGTCGGATTGCGCCGCGGCCAACTCGGCCTCGGCCACGCGCAGGTTGGTGGCCGACTGGTCGAAGATCTGCCGTGACACCGCACCGGTACTGGACAGGCGCTGGTAGCGGTTTTCATCGTCGCGGCGCTGACGCAGCTGGGCCTGGGCGGCGTTGACGCGGTTTTTCGCCGAACGCAGGGCGAGCTCGAAGTCGCCGATGTCCAGCACCAGCAGGGTGTCGCCACGGGAGACATGCTGGCCGGGGTCGACCTTGCGTTCGATGACCTTGCCGCCGACCCGGAAGCCCAGGTCGCTTTCCGTACGTGCAGCCACCACGCCGGTATAGGCGCTTTGCTGAGTGCCGGCGGCGTCGACCTTGGCGGCGAGTACCGGGCGTGGTTGCGGCGCTTGGGCGGTGGTGTCGGCCTGGCTGTTGCAGCCGCTGAGGACGATCAACACGGCCAGGGGCGTGAGAAGGCGCGAGGGGAGAGGGATCATGTCGGGCTCCGGGGATGACCAGTGGGCAAAAAATTATGGACATAATTTTTCACGCATATTATGGTCGAAATATAAATAAAACCAGCCCCGGATAATCCCCATGTCGAACGCCCCGGCCCCATCGCGAAGCTTGTTGTTTTTACTGGTGGCCTTGACGGCGCTGGGTGAAGTCTCGACCCAATTGATCATTCCAGGCTTGGGTCTGATCGAGCATGCCCTGTTGGCGCCACCGGGTTCGGCGTTGATGGCACTGTCGGCGTTTGTCGCCGCCTTTGGCCTGGGGCAACTGCTGTTCGGCCCGCTGTCGGACCGTATCGGCCGCCGTCCGGTGCTGATCGGCGGGCTGCTGCTGTATGTGCTGGCGACCTTGTCGATGCTGCTGGTCAATGACATCCAGCAATTTATCGCCGCTCGCGTCGTACAAGGCCTCGGCGCCTGCGCTGCGCTGGTACTGGCGCGCACCGTGGTGCGTGACGTGTGGAAGGCCCAGGCGGGGCCGGCGCTGGCGCTGACCATGATCGGCATGCTGTACGCCATCGTCGTCGCACCGATGGTCGGCGGCCTGCTGATCAAGCTGCTGGGCTGGCGTGCGCCGATCCTGCTGGCACTGGCGATTGGCAGTGGGGTGTTGCTGCTGGCGCTGCTGTTCTTCCGCGAGAGCAACCACTTCCTCGACCCCAAGGCCGGCCACTGGCGCACCCTCGGCGGGCAATACCTGGACCTGCTCAAGGGCCGCCCGTACCGCGCGTTCGCCGTGGCGCTGGCGTGTACCTATGGCGCCATGTTCGCGGTGATCGCCGGTTCCTCGGCGGTGTATATCAATCTGCTGGGCTTGAGCAGCCTGGAGTACGGCATCAATTTTGGCCTGATCGTGTCGATGCTGATCATCGGTTCCACCTACACCCGACGCAACATCCAGCGCCTGGGGCCGCAACGGATTGTGGCGATGGGCGTGACGCTGGTGGCCATGGGCGGGATTGCCGCACTGGTGATTTATGCGCTGTTTGGCCTGTCGGTACTGGGCCTGGATATTCCCATTGCGCTGGCGACCCTCGGCGGCGGCCTGGTATTGCCAGGGTCGGTGACCGGAGGGGTCATGCCCAACGCTCACCGCGCCGGTTTGGCGGCGGGCTTGATGGGCTTTGCGCAGATGTTCGGCGCGACCTGCAGCGGCCTGTTACTGAGCCATCTGCGCGACGGCAGTGCCACACCGATGATCGTTATCCAGGCGTGTTTTGCCGTGACGGCCTTCGTGGCCTTCCATCTGTTGCGTGAGCGTCGTACCGCGGAGGTAGCGGCGGCTTGAGTTGTCACACTTTGTCCAAGTTATTCGGGGCTGGATGATTACGATTCTCTTTTGAGTCTAATCCGAAGGTCTTCGCCCATGCTGCCTGCTTTTCGTTTCTCGCCCCTGGCCCTGCTGGTGGCCGCCAGTCTTCATGCCCACGCCGATGAGCCTGTTGCACTGGAACTCAATGATGTAGTGGTGACTGCATCCGGTTTTGCGCAAAGCGTGGAAGACGCGCCGGCCTCGGTCACCGTGATCGATGGCGAGGCGCTGCGTCGCAAGTCCTACCGCGACCTCGGCGACGCGGTTAAAGACGTGGAAGGCGTCACCGTCAACGGCGGTGCGAATGAAACCGACATCTCCATCCGTGGCATGCCGGCCGACTACACCCTGATCATGGTCGACGGCAAGCGCCAGAGTGCGCGGGAATCGCGGGTCAACGGCAACAGTGGCTATGAACAGAGCTTCGTGCCACCCGCTGCGGCCATCGAGCGGATTGAAGTGGTGCGCGGGCCGATGTCGTCGCTGTACGGCTCGGATGCCATCGGCGGGGTGATCAACGTGATCACGCGCAAGGTCTCACCGACCTGGGGCGGCTCCGTCGGGTACGACTACTCGGCGCGCCAGCACAGCGACCAGGGCAATGCACGCCAGACCCAGTTCTACCTCAGTGGTCCGCTCAAGGAAGATTTCCTCGGTTTGCAGGTGTGGGGCCGCTACCTGGACCGCCAGGCCGATGACGACATCGAGCAGACCAATGGCTTCAGCAAGGCTGACCACCGCGACCTCACCGCGCGCCTGGCCTTCACCCCCACTATCGACCACGACATCCTGCTGGAAGCCGGCGCCACGCGCTTGAAGAATGGCGACGGCATGAGCGCCAACTGGGCCACCCGCGAACAGGAAAACAACCGCGATCACTGGTCGCTGTCCCATCAGGGCCGCTGGGGCTGGGCCACCTCGGACATTGCCTTGTCCCAGGAAACCTCCAGCCGTGAAGGCAAGGCGACACCGGCGCAGACTGACATCTACGGGCGCAAACCCGAGATCAAGAACACTGTGTTTGACGCCAAGCTGGTGGTGCCCACCGCCCGCAACGTCAGCACCGTGGGCCTGCAATGGAATAAAAGCGAGCTGACCGACTGGAACCAGGGCCTCGGTGACCGCGTCGACTATAAATTCTCGGTGGTGCAAAAAGCCTTGTTCGCGGAAAACGAGTGGTCGATGACCGACAGCTTCGCCCTGACCACCGGCCTGCGCCTGGATGAGCACGAAGAGTACGGCGCCCACCTCAGCCCACGGGTCTACGGGGTGTGGCGCGCCACCGAGCAGTGGACGTTCAAGGGTGGTGTTGCACGTGGCTTTAAGGCCCCCGAGCTGCGTGCGGTCGTCGAGGATTACGCCTACCTGCGCCGCAACCGCTTCGTGATGTTCGGCAACCCGGACCTTAAGCCCGAAACCAGCACCAACTACGAAGTCTCGGCGCTGTGGAGCAACCGCGACAACCTGTCCGGCGGCGTGACGCTGTTTTACAACGACTTCCAGGACAAGCTTTCCACCGTCACCACCGACCGGCGCTGGAACGGCTACACCATCATGGAGCGGGTCAACGTCGACAAGGCGATCATCCAGGGCGTTGAGCTCAACGGCCAATGGGACATCAACCCCAGCGTGCTGCTCAAGGCCAACTACACCTACACCGACTCCGAGCAGAAAAGCGGTGCCAACAAAGGTGCGCCCCTGGCCCTCACCCCTGAGCAAAAAGCCAATGTGCGTACCGAGTGGACTATTAACGATCGCACCCAGGCCTGGGCCTCGCTGAGCTACTACGGCGAGGAAACCGGCAACACCATCACCACCGACGAACCGGCGCCGGGCTACACCACCGCCGACCTGGGCGGCTCCTATGACGTGAGCGATTCGTTGACCCTCAACGCCTCCCTCAACAACCTCACCGACAAGCGCCTGGACGATGAAACCTATGGCACGGTGAACTACGGCCGCACCCTGTGGATGGGCGCCACGCTCAACTTCTAGAGCGCTGTGGGCAATCGCACCACCGCGCACAGGCCGGCCGGTGGGCGATTCTCCAAGACCAGTTCACCGCCATGGGCCTGGATGCACGAGCGTGCGATCGCCAGGCCCAGCCCCACGCCGCCGTCACTGACACCCCGTTGTACGAAGGGCTCGAAGACTTTGCTCAACCACGCCTCGGGTAGACCTTGGCCGTGGTCGAGAATCTCGATGCGCAGCCAACCGTTGTCCTCGCGCGCCAGGCTCAGGTCGGCGTCGCCGGCATGGCGCAGGGCGTTGTCAATCAGGTTGGTCAGTGCGCGCTTGAGCGCCAGCGGCCGGCAGGTCAGCAGTAACGCGGGTGCGCCGGCCCAGGTGACGGGCTGTCGCAGGCGTTGGTAACGCTTGGCCAGGTCATCCAGCAAGTCGCTCAACGAAAGCGTGGCAGTCGCTTCCTGCACCGCGTCGTCGCGCACGAAATCCAGGGTTTCACGCACCATCGCACTCAGTTCCCCGAGGCTTTCGAGCATGTCATCGCGGGCTGCGCCGGGCTCCAGCAACTCCACTTGCAGGCGCAGTTCGGTGATCGGCGTATTCAAGTCATGGCTGACCGCTGCGAGCATCCGCGTGCGCCCTTCGACATGCCGTGCGAGGTTGACCTGCATGGTGTTGAAGGCGGCAGTGAGGTCGCGGGCTTCCTGTGGGCCGGTTTCCGCCAGCGGGGCGATCCATTCACCGCGGCTGACGCGCTCGGTGGCCTGGGCCAGGGTCTTGATCGGGCGCACCACGCGGGCAATGAAAAACATCACGATCAGCAGCACCGGCAGTGTGGTCACCGGCAGGCTGTAAGCCAGGACGCGACCCCATTCATAGGCGCCGGCGGGGTATTGCACGGCATTCAGGTAGGTACCGTTGGGCAGCGGCACGCTGCTGCGCAGGCGCAACGGCGCCCAGCCGGCGGGGCTGAACACATGGGTGCGGGCGTCGGCGCCGCTGATGCGTTCCAACTGCATGCCAATGGCGGCGCTGTTATCCAGCTGTAATTGGCGGCGCAGCTCGTTGGCCAGGCGCTGTTCTTCCGGGCGTTGCGCAAACGGCGCCACCTCCGGCGTGGGGCCGATCCAGAAGCGCGTGTCGTCGGTGCTCATGCCGGCCAGCAGGTGCGCGGTTTCACCTGGGGTCAGGTCGATTGCCGTGTGATGGGCAATCCCCAGGCGTTCCAGGCTGAAACTGCGCGACAGCGGGTGGATCAGGCTGCCGGTGCGTTGCAAAAACAACATCGCAATGGCGTTCGACGCCAGCAGTGCCAGCAACAACAACAGGCTCAATTGCCGTGCCAGGGTGCGCGGCCACAGCCGGTTCAGGGCGTGCATTCGCTGACCTCGGCGGCCAATAGATAACCGCCGCCCCAGATGGTGCGCAACAGTTCCGGCGCCGCATCGCCCTGGGCCAGCTTGCGGCGCAGGCGGCTGACTTGCCGGTCGATGGCGCGGTCGCTGACATCGCTGTCGGCGGCGGCGGTGAGGTCGATCAAGCGTTCGCGGGGCAGCAGGGTGTTGGGGTGGGCGAGGAACACCTGCAGCAACCGGCTTTCAGCGGTGCTGAGTTGGATGTCGGGGTGGGCATCGCGGCGTAAGGTGGCGCTGGTCACACTGAAGTGCCAGCCGGCAAACTCATAGGCCCGTGCGCCGGCGCCGGGCGCGGTGGGGCCGGTAGCGCGGCCCTGACGACGCAGCACGCTGTTGATACGCGCCACCAGCTCCCGGGGCTCGAACGGCTTGGTGACGTAATCGTCGGCACCCAGGTCCAGGCCGCGTATGCGGTCGGCGGCAGTGTCGCGGGCGGTCAGCAGGATCACCGGGGTGTTGCTGCGCCGATGCAACTGGTTGCACAACTCAAAGCCATCGCCATCCGGCAGCAGCACGTCGAGCACCACCACATCGAACGCCTGGGTCTTGAGCAATTGCCACATGCCGGCCGCGTCTTCAGCGGTGCGCACATCAAAGGTGTAACGTCGCAGGTACGTGGCCAGGGGTTCACGAATCTTGCGGTGGTCATCCACCACCAGTACGCGCGGTGCGGCAGGCGCAGGGGCAAACGGCATTGCAGCCTCGAGGGTTGAGCGGGAGAGGGTGGATATTACTACGAGTCATTATCATTAACGCTGTTTTGTGAGGATGCCACCGTAGATCGTCCTGTCGGTAGGACGATCAAGGTTTTTTTTACCGTCTAGCGCCGAATTGCTGCGAGTTTTAAGGTGTATGCACTTTGGAGGACTACCATGAAAAAACTCATCGGCATCTACACCAGCCCTCGCGCCCATTGGGTCGGCGACGGCTTCCCCGTGCGTACGCTGTTTTCCTACGACTCGATGGGCAAGCACATCAGCCCATTCCTGCTCTTGGACCACGCCGGCCCGGCCGATTTCGCCCCGACAGACCAGCGTCGCGGCGTCGGCCAGCACCCCCATCGCGGTTTTGAAACCGTGACCATCGTCTACGATGGCGAAGTCGAACACCGCGATTCCACCGGCGCCGGCGGCAAAATCGGCCCGGGCGATGTGCAATGGATGACCGCCGCCAAGGGCATCCTCCACGAGGAATTCCACTCCGCCGCCTTCGCCCGCAGCGGCGGTGCGTTGGAGATGGTGCAACTGTGGGTCAACCTGCCCGCCAAGGACAAAATGGCCGACGCGGGCTACCAGACCATCGTCGACGGCGATATCCCCGTGCTGCCCCTGGCCAACGACGCCGGCCACCTGCGCCTGATCGCCGGTGAATTCGCCGGCACCCAGGGCCCGGCGCGCACCTTTACGCCGATCGATGTGTGGGACCTGCGCCTCAACGCCGGCAAGCCCGTCACCCTCGACCTGCACGCCGGGCGCAACACCGCCCTGGTGATCCTGCGCGGCACGGTGCTGGTCAATGGCGAAGAAGTCGCACGCCAAGGCCAACTGGCGTTATTCGAACGCGACGGCCGCCAACTCACCCTGGAGGCCAACGACGACGCTAAGGTCCTGCTGCTCAGCGGCGAACCGATTGACGAGCCTATCCTTGGGCATGGACCGTTTGTGATGAATACCGAGCAGGAGATTCACCAGGCGTTTGCGGATTTCCAATCGGGTCGTTTCGGACAGATGCAGGATTAAGGTCGGCCACAAGGCCAATGTGGGAGGGGCGGTGCGACGATTCGACTTGCCCCCGATGGCGGTGGATCAGGTACAGAGGTTCAACCTGACACTCGGCTATCGGAGGCAAGCCTCCTCCCACTTTTTTTCGCTATACCCTGGAACGGCATTTCATGCGATCTTCCCGTCATTCGCCCTGGAGTCGCCTGGATGCCCTAATCTTTAAAGATTAGGCGACGTTCAGTTAAATCGATCGACTGAAAAAGCTGACAGCGAAAAGCTTGCTTGTTGACCAATGGCCATATTAGCCAAGGCATCCCCAATAGCCGGCGCAAATTTAAATCCGTGTCCTGAGCACGCAGAAGCGAAATAGGTTGACTCCAGTGCTTTAGAGTGTCCTATCAAAAAAGATTCATCGTGACTCATTGTATAGAAACAGTTCTTTGCTTGTGTCGGGATACCTTCAAGTTTAGGGAATATGGACTCTATGATTGGGGGGATTTCCGTTATATATCTATGTTGTACGGGAACATTTTCCCAGCCGGGGAGCGAGGGACTTTGCTGCCTATTGTGAAAGCCGATTTTTACGTCGGGTTCATTACTGACTATTGAGGGAACGCCGTAGAGAAGTCCGCCATCCTGCCTCTCGTAAAGAAAAATGGGAAATTGTTCTTGAGAAAATGGAGTTTCGCAGCCTGCTTTTGGTTTGAACCAATAAATTGGTACTCGACGTGGTTCTAGGAACCTAGTGAGCTCCGGCATAAGGTTGGTAGTGATCCACGGTCCTGTTGTGACTATTACCGAGCCAGCAAAATAAATACATCCACTTTTGGTCGTTACACGCACGCCAGTGCCATGTTTCTCGAGTTTTACGACATTGTTGCCGAATTCAGTGAAAGCGCCATTTAGAACGGCATCGTTCAGCATTGCCAGTCTCGCCTCGCTGGCCGAAATTGCATATGCACCAGGCTCGTAAACAACTGCCATCTCATCCTGTATGTTGAATGCTGGCAAATGCTTTCTAGCATCTGAAGCGATCCATACCTCGTGCTCAATTTTTCCCTTTTTCGCGGTTTCAATGCTTCCGGACACTATACGGCTGGATTTATCTCCGATGAAAACTCCTCCCGTGCGAAACAGCAGGTGTCTTTGAGTTACTTGCTCCAGTTCTTTCCACAGCAAATCAGCGTGATTAAGTAGTTGAAGATATTTTTCGCCCTCCCAGTACGCCCGGCGAAATATCCTCGACGCTCCATGGGAGGATCCGTGGCAATGGCTGGGGCCGGATGCGTCGATTCCTAATGATCGGGTGCATTTTGATGCGACTCTCCACAACGCAGCAGCCCCCATAATCCCAAGGCCGATAACGATAACGTCATAGCTTCTGTTCATTTGTGAGTCCTGTTTTTAGAATTTTGGATACTTGTAGTTTTATAAGTTGTGAGGGCGATTAAAATGCTAATTGTTATAAGTGGTTATTCTGGTGGTGTGTCTGATGTCTTTTAAGTGTGTGTGAGTATTGAAACTAAAATAAGCGTGGCGGGCAGTATGAATTGTAGGAGGCCGGTTAGGGATAGCGGTATTTTTCCTGTTGAGTAAGACAGCATTAATAAAGGAACTATGGATACTCCGCCCGCCAGCCAGATTAGCTTGTTTGAGTGGGTGAAAAAATCGCTGGGATACATAACTGGAAGGCTGAATGCTAGAGTAGCTATTGCTAGGCATGCAGTTAAGAATATGGTTTCTACAAGCAGTCCGCTTACCATGTCTAAGGGGGTGAGTTTTTTGATGTAGGTGTAAAGCCCCCATGTTGTGGAAATTATAATGTAAGTCAAATGGTTTAGGTTGTTGGAGGATATGATTAGCGCGATTATGAGGCTGAGTGCGATTAGTGCGGAGAGGGCTTTTTTAAAAGTGATTGACTCGTGGTAAAGTGTTATCCCTAAGGCAATAGAAAAGAAAGGAGCTAACAGGTAGCCAAGGCCACTTTCTAAAAAAAGCCCGTGAATGGAGGCCCAGATGAAAGATCCCCAATTTACTGCGATGAGTAACGAAGCAATGCAATGTAGAAAAACTAATTTTATAGTGAGTTTTTTTATGTTTCTTTTTTGACGAAACAAACCGACGAAAAGAGTGAGGATGGCAGCGGATAGTGTGATTCGATAGGCGATCAATGTTATGGGCGAAATATCGCTGAGCCCTCTCCAGTAAAGAGATGAGATCCCCAGAAGAAAGTTTGCCAGTCCACATAGAAATATGGAAAGCGCGTGCGTTGATCTAGATGTTTTATATGCGTTCATGATCGGTTATTTCTGGTGATGAGAAAATTCGATAATTTCATATGACCAGTAAATATCGCCATTTTTATCGGTGGAGTATGTGGCTAAATCCAAAGCCTGCCACTTTTCAAACTCTAATTTTAAGTGTTTCTCTAGTGCTTTCCAGTGCGTTGAATAATGAATAAGTGGGAGCGTGTGTCGCTCAATTAGTTTATAGGTTAATGGAAGGGCGTTGCTATATTTTTGGTTGTACCTTTCCAAAATGTCGCGTATTCCTACCAGCGAGTTTAACCCGACAATTGCTACCCCTGTGGGGTTAAGATATTTTGGTAACTCATTAAGAAAGCGGCTTATAACCTCATCACCGTAGAACATACTGTGTATGGGCAACTGGCCTGTCCGGCCTCGGGTTTCCAATCGCTGAATCAGTGATCGAGAGGGTGTTCGCCAACCAGGAGGGTTAAAAACGATAGTTTGGAATCGTTGTTCCGAAAGACCATCAAATAAATCACTCACAAAAAAGGAAATGGTCGGTTGTTTGAAGTTGAGATGTTCGTTGATTTTTGCCTGTGCAATGGATTTTTCGCAGATATCTGTAGCTGTAATATCATTGCCACCGAGCTTGCGCATCAATAGCGCAAGGACTCCACTTCCTGTGCCAATATCCAAAAAACTGCTATTGAGGTTTTTTGGATTTAATGATTGTACTAGGTAATTTCCTAGTCTTATGCCTGCACGGCTCACTTTAAAGACGTCAGGAGCCTGAGTCAGGCTCACGCTTTGCCCTAAGCCAAAATAAATTTTATAGGGCTCATCAAGACATTTCTTGCAGTTATTTTCAACGTGAAAATTACCTGCCGAGCCATGATCAATTAATCCCAGCATACCTAAGGTCTCCGTCCAAGTTCTCTTGAGCGTGCACAGGCGTATTTCAGCCCGTCCATAATGATTGCTTGTACCTTTTTCTCCTTGAAAAAACTTATGGCTTTTTCTGTTGTTCCATTTGGCGTCATGACGTTTTCACAAATTTTTGCTGGCGACTCTTTATACAACTCCAGAAGCGCTGAGGATCCTCGCAGAGTTTGCGCAATCATGGAATAAGCGTCAGGTTTGTCGAAGCCTGCCATCAAAGCGTACTCAATAAGAGCTTGTGCAAAGTAAGAAACGTAGGCGGGACCTCCGCCTACCAACGCTGTGGCATCGTCAATGAGCTTTTCCTCTTCCACGATGAGAAAACTACCGAGTTTCGAGAATAGTTCGTTAACGACTCGCCTGTTTTTCTGCATAGTTCGGGGTGCGTACATTAATACACTCATGCCTTCGTTGACAGCGCAAGAAAGATTTGGAATGGCTCGGCAGACTTGGGAGGTTTCAAGATGGCCTACGAGATCAGATAGATTGATTCCTGCCATGACTGAAACTGTTATTCCGGCATGATGCTTAATCTGCGAATTGATTTCTGCGAATTTTATAAATGCTTGGGGTGGGATGGCCAGAATCATGACTTTCGAAGCTGAGTGCTCTGGCAAGCTGTTTAGTACATGGATGCCCATATCTTCCATTTCTTTGTCGTGGACATGATCAAGGTCAATAGCTGCTATCGATATGTTTGGAGATGATTGTATTAAACCGGTAGCGATTGCATACCCCATATGGCCCGCCCCAATAATTGAAACGTCTTTTGCTATGGTCATGATTAATTTCCTATTGGCTTTCGCTTACAGCCTCGTACTAAATTTTGTTATTTTCAAAGCAATCACGTCCCAAAGACATGTAGTACATTTCTTTTGGTCTTGGATCGTGAGCGTGTTTAGACTGAGTGGTTTGAATTGTTCGTGATGTTTGTAATGTGTTTAGACGCTTCTTCAGAATTATCTGAAGGAAGTTGTATATGCTAATACCCCTCAGTTAAAACTCTCCTGTCTGTGGTTTTCGAATCACTGTGCCATTGCCCGAATATTTTTTCTGCGCTATACCCGCAACCTCTATTTCATGCGATCTTCCCGTCATTCGCCCTGGAGTCGCCTGGATGCCCTCATTTATCGCTGATCACCCGATGCTGTGCGCCGTGGCGCTGATCTTTATCGACATCGCCGTGTGGCGCCTGATCTCTGCCGACCTGGCCAATTGGAAGCTGGCTGCGCGACTGGCGATTTTTGCCGTGTTCAGTGCCGTGCTGTTCAACGACGGCATGAACCCCATGCAACTTGCGCCCTATGCCGACAGTACCGCCTTGCACCTGGCCGTCACGGCCCTGCAGATCGGCTGGTGGCTGTTTGCGGCGCGTACGCTGACGGTGTTGCTGGGCGCGGTGATGATGCAGCGGGTAGGCCACACCGGGCGGTTGTTGCAGGACTTGATGGGCGCGGTGATTTTCCTCATCGCGATCATCGCCGCCATGGCCTACGTGCTCGACCTGCCGGTCAAGGGCGTGCTGGCCACCTCCGGCGCGGTGGCGATCATCGTCGGCCTGGCGTTGCAAAGTACCCTCAGCGATGTGTTTTCCGGGATCGTGCTCAACACCACCAAGCCTTATCAGATCGACGATTGGATCTCCATCGACGGCACCGAAGGGCGGGTCACCGACATCGACTGGCGCGCCACACGCCTGCAAACCTCCCAGGGCAGCCTGGCGGTGATCCCCAACTCCCTGGCGGCCAAGGCCAAGATCATCAACTTTTCGCGCCCGGCGGATATGTTCGGCCTGGCGGTCAGCCTGCAGGTCAGCCCCCATGCGCGCCCGCAAACCGTGATCGAGGCGCTGGAGCGTGCGATGCAGGGGTGCCGGCCACTGTTGGCCAAGCCGGCGCCGAGCGTGGCATTCAAGACCTCCGCCAGTGGCGGTGTGGAGTATGAAATCAGCGGCTTCGTGCCGGCCATGGCCCTCAAGCGCGAGGTGCGCAACCAGCTCTATGACCTGGCGTTCCGGCACCTGCAGGCGGCGGGCGTGGCTGTGCTGTCCGCCACCGAAAGCAGCGCGCCGCCGGCCATGTCCGCCGCGCGGGCGTTGCTGGAGCGTTCGTCGATTTTCTCCACCCTGCGCCAGGAAGAGAAAGACACCTTCAGCCAGAACATGACCCTGCACACCTACCGCGCCGGCGAGATGATCCTGCCGGCGGGGGAGGTCAGCGATCATTTGTTTATCGTCGAGTCCGGCGTGGTTTCGGTGATGTTGACCAAGGGCGGCCATGTATTCGAAGCCGGGCGCATGGGGCCGGGAGAAGTGATTGGCGAGGCCGGGATCTTGTCCGACCAGGCCGCGCTGGCGGACTTTTCCGCCAAGACCTTCTGCACGCTGTACCGCATCGAGAATGAATACTTGAAACCGTGCCTGGACGCGCGTCACGACATCGGCGAGGCGATGAAGGCGCTGCTGGATTTCCGCCTGCACGCCGCCCAGGTCCTGACCCAGGAAGCGCCGGTGGTGCCGGTGAAGAAGGGCTTTTTGCAGTGGCTGCGCAAGCGCGGTCTGTGAGAGGCGAGGGCCTGGAAGTGCTGTACTCGATGTCGAATGATCGCCAATGTGGGGTTTCTTGACCGTCTCTGACCACGTGAGGGCTCGACCTTGATTCGACTCGCCGACTACATCGCCAACCTTGCTCAATCTCCCCTGGCCCCGTGGGCCGACCTGGCGCCCTGGGCCCTGGTCGCCCAGGCGCCGGCCGTTGTTCGTCAGATGCTCGCCGAACTGCCGGCCGACGACTACCGCGTGCACGACGAAGTCGCCATCCACCGTACCGCCATCGTCGAACCCGGTGCCTTGCTCAAGCCGCCCCTGATCATCGGCGCCCATTGCTTTATCGCCAGCGGCTCGCTGCTGCGCGGTGGGTGCTGGGTGGATGAGCACTGCATCATCGGCCCCGGCGCCGAACTGAAAACCACCTTCATGTTCAGCGGCAGCAAACTGGCTCACTTCAACTTTGTCGGTGATTCAGTGCTGGGCCATGGGGTCAACCTCGAGGCGGGAAGTATCGTCGCCAACTACCGCAACGAGCGGGACGACAAGGAAGTACTGGTACGGGTTGACGGGGTGTTGCAGCGCAGCGGCTGCGACAAGTTCGGCGCGTTGCTGGGGGATCAATGCCGGATCGGCGCTAACGCGGTGCTGGCGCCTGGGGCGCTGTTGGTGCCAGGCAGTGTCGTGGGGCGTGGGCGGGTGTTTGATGCCGAGGCGTCGGTATAAACGCGAAGTTGAAAAGATCATGGTGTCCCGGCACGATATTAAATAGAATGAATCTCATTTGAGACTCAATCGCGCCGTGCAGGTTGTTGCCATGAATGATGCTGTTGTCCCCACGCACGCTCCTGAACTGACGCTATCGAGCTTGTACCGTGACCATCGCAGTTGGCTGGAAAGCTGGCTGCGGCGGCGCCTGGGCAATGCCTGGGATGCGGCCGACCTGAGCCAGGATACGTTCCTGCGGGTGCTTGCCAGTGCGCAGCCGATTGCGCAGATGCAGGAACCCCGGGCGTACCTGGTGACGGTGGGCAAGCGCCTGCTGGTGAATTTCCATCAGCGCCGCAGCCTCGAACAGGCGTATCTGAATGCCCTGGCCAGCTTGCCCGACACCTGTGTGCCGTCGCCCGAACAGCGCTGGCTGGTGCTGGAAACCCTGCAAGCCCTGGATGAATTGCTCGACGGCTTGCCCGTGCTGGTGCGCCGTGCGTTTCTATGGAGCCAGTTGGAAGGCCTGGGTTACCGCGAGATTGCCGAGCGCCTTGACGTGTCCGAGCGTACGGTGAAGCGCTACATGGCCCAGGCCTATGAGCATTGTTTGCTGGTGGAGCTGTGAGCCGCGACGTCGCGCGCGCCGCCGCCCAGTGGCTGGCGCTGCTCGAATCCGGCGCGGCCACCGAGCGCGATCACGCCGCCTTGCAGCACTGGCGCGACAGCCATCCCCAGCATGAACAGACCTGGCAAAGAGCCCAAACCCTGCGCCAGCGTTTCAGCGATTTGCCCCAGGCGCTCGCCATGGCCAGCCTCGACCGCCCGCAACCGGGGCGACGTGCCGTGCTCAAGCGCGCCCTGGGGGTGGCGGCGCTGGTGCCGGCGGCCTGGCTGATCAGCCGCCAGTTGCCCATCGACGCCTGGCGTGCCGATTTGCACACCGCTACCGGCGAACGCAAACGCCTGCCGTTGGCCGAGGGGGGCAGCCTGCAACTCAATACCGCTACAGCCGTAGACGTGGACCTGGCACAACGGCGCATCACCCTGGTCGACGGTGAGCTGGCGCTGAACGTTCCGGGTACGGCGGCGATGACGGTGCAAACCCGCTACGGCCAATTGCTCGTCAGCCAGGCCGAGGTGTGCGTGCGTCAACTGCCTTCCGGCTGCCTGGTGTCGGTGCTCAAGGGCACGGTGCAGGTGCGTGATTTGCGCGCAAACCTGGCGACATTGCAGGGGGGCCAGCAAGCGCCGTTGAAAGCCGCCGGGCTTGGCGCCTCGGTGCCCTTCGATGTGCTGCAATTAGGCTGGCGCGACGGCGTGTTGACCGCACAGAACCAGTTGCTGGGGGATTTTCTGCGCGAGCTGGAACGCTATCGTCCGGGCGTATTGCGCTGGGATTCCAGCCTGGAAACGCTGCGGGTGACCGGCAGTTTTCGCCTGGATGACACCGACCGCATCCTCAACCTGCTGGCCTCGACCCTGGGGCTGGAGGTGCAAGCTCGAACCCGCTATTGGGTGAGCCTGCGCAAGGCGGCATGATGCGGTTTTGTGGCCAGCCTGCTTGTTGCGGTGAACAAGCTTATTGTGCTGAGCGGGCTTGCTGTGGTGAGCGGGCTTGCTGTGGTGAGCGGGCTTGCCCCGCGCAGGGCTGCGCAGCAGCCCCAATCAGGATCCCTGTGTTCTGTCAGGTAAACCGCAGCGCCTGGTTTTGGGTCTGCTCCGCAGCCCAGCGCGGGGCAAGCCCGCTCACCACAAGTTACGAGTAGTCCCCGATCACGTGGGGCGTGGAGGTGCAATCTCGAATGCGTTATCGGGTGAGCCTGCGCAAGCTTATTGTGGTGAGCGGGCGTGCTGTGGTGATCGGGCTTGCCCCGCGCTGGGGTGCGAAGCGCCCCTAATGAAGACGACTGCGATGTATCAGGAACGCCCCTGGCATCAACGCTTGCAGTGAGACGCAACG